>CAOKBR010000006.1 GCA_948466735.1 uncultured Mycoplasmatota bacterium
TTAAAGAAGGAGAAATTAGTGCTGATGTTGCTCACGAAATTGGAGTTAAATTTGCAGAGGAAATGTTTGAGGATTATGAAGTGGTTGTTGCTACTCACCAAAATACAAATCATATTCACAATCACTTCATAATAAACTCTGTTTCATTTATGACAGGTAAGAAATATAATAACAATCGCACTAATCTAGCAAAGTTAAGACAAATATCAGATTCATTATGTGCAGAATATGAATTAAGTGTTCTTGATGAGAATATTAGTTATAAAAACACCTATAAACATAAAGTAATTAATAACGATTATTATAAAATCCTTAAGGATGATTTAGATAGTGTTATTCGTTATTCAGTTACACTAAAACAAGTTATGACAGAATGAAATCATTAGGCTATCAATGTTATTCTCGTAATGATGTAATAACAATTTATAGAGATGGCTATGATAAAGTTAGAATTAAAAAGGCTTTTGGTAATGATTATTCAAAGGATAGAATTAATGAACGATTATATTCATCAAGACAAATTGCTTTTAAACCAATTCCACAAAAATCTATTTTTCAAGAATATCTAACAAAAACAAATAGTAATCATAAAGGTATTTATGGGTTATTTCTATACTATTGTTATTTATTAAAAGTATTTCCAAAGGAACATCCTAAACAATATTTACCATATTCCATAAGACAAGAAATAAAAAAGCTAGATTCATTTTCAGAACAAACTGAATTTATAGTATCTAATAAAATTGAAACAAAGGAAGATTTAGAAAAGTTTGCTAAAAATAACTATGAAAAATACCAAAATCTTATGGGTAAAAGAGAAAATCTATGGAAACGATATCATAGAGCAAAAACTGAAGAAAAACAAACTGAAATACTTGCAGAAATAAATTCTATTCAGCCAAAAATCAAAGAACTTCGCAAACTTGATAATTATTGTAAAGAAATTAGAAAACGATCTGAATCCATACAAAATAATCTCAATAGTTTTGATAAAGATTTACAAAAAGAAAAAGACCAAGTCAAATCTCAATAATATATATTTTCTAAATAAAAGTTTTAGAAAAAAATAATAATTAAAAAACTACCAAATATGACTTTATATCGTTTTGGTAGTTTTTTTGCTTATCTTCTTTTAATGCGATAACCAGAATCAAATGATTGACCATCTAATCCATCATAATCTGGATTAATTGATTGAAGAACTGGGCTAATTCTTGACATAAAAGAATTTTTCATTTGTTCTGAAGCTCTAATTTGATAGTCTTGATCATTTCCTCTGCTCATTGCTGAAAAAATTGAAATAAAAGCTACAGTATCTCTTGCTTCACCATAAACTCCATCAAGAGAAACATTACTATCTTCCACATTTAGTGATTCTACTTTAAAATCGTTAGCAGCAAAACTCATAAATGAATTTATAAACTCTGTTGCTCCTAATGTTTTCATTTGGCGTACCATTTCAACAAAACTCGTTGCATAATCTACATCTACCTTAAGTAGCTTACTAAATATAGCAACTAAATTATTTTCACTTAAATCACCATAATTAACTCCACGACCAGAATAATAACTCGCTCTATCATTCAAACCACTTGTTACTAGAATATGGCTAGCTAAATCTCTATTATTGACATTATTCTTAATAAATGATACTACTCCTGGACCATTTAATTTATATAATAATGACATTAAATAATTAGCAGCACTAACCTTTTCTGTTCTTGGTGATTTAGTATAAAATTCTTTTATAGCAGAATATATTAATGATATTTCTTCTTCACTCATATCATTCATTTCTTTATCACTATTTAATACATTTAAAACTTTATCACTTAAATCTTCATCTGAAAGTAATTCTCTTATGCTAGTTTTGAAATAATCTGATAAATATTTTGATTGTATAAATTTTTCTGCTCCTTGAGAATAATGATAAACTATTGTTCTTCCCCAGTCACGTGAAAGAAATTTGTTGATAAATTCAACGCCACAATCTTTTACTTCCCAATAATCACATTTGCAAGAATTACCAATTAGCTTTTTGTGAGTCTCAATTAATTCTTCTTCACTCATTATTGAATCTATTCTTGATTCAATTTCTCTGTAATCATCCATACTTATTTCTGTATGATTTATTTTTTCCATTTAAAATTCCCCCTTAATTGCTAATTAAAATACCATATTTATATTAAATTGTCAAACAATTTTTTAAGGTGTTGCAATATTTTTTATATCTGTTATAATTTAAATATCAGTTGATTTAATCAACTTTTGACCTTAATTTTTCGCATACGTGTATCGTTAAGGCTCCATTGAGAGAATTACTCACACCCCTCGTGTGAGTTTTATATTACAAAAATATTGAAAGCTAATATTCTTTATCAGTCTTTTAATTATCTTTGTATTTTATATTCATGACTATCCATAAATTACCCCATCACATATCAAGTTTTTATTTCTCTCATACTCAAAGATTTATATAAATTATTTGCAGGCATTTCACACTAGCATTCAAGTTAATCTCTTAATAGACTATTAAAACGTTTTAAATGATAGTATAATTATATTAACTAGTGAGGTAGTTATGAGATATAAAACGATTAATAACAAAATAAAATCTTTGCTTCTATTTTAAAACAAAATAATGACCTAATGACAATTTTAAATTATATTTCTAAATTAGAGCTTCCCAATTTTTATATAGTAGCAGGTTCAGTTTTTCAAACGATATGGAATTATTATGATAATAAACCTTTAAATTATAAAATTAAAGATATAGATATTATTTATTATGATTCTAATAATATATCAAAAGAAAGTGAAAAAAACTTGAAGATAAGATTCTAACCACTTTAAAAAATTAGGTCTAAATTACGAATTTGATATTCATAATGAAGCAAGAATGCATTTATGGGAAAAGGAAAACGAAAACAAAAATATTGATCGATACACAAATTCGGAAGATGCTATTGACCAATGGATAGCAACTGTACAAGCAATTGGAATTACTAAGAAAAATAATATGATTAAAATATATGCTCCTTATGGATTAAGTGACATATTTAGTAAAACAATCCGTTCGATAAAGCACAAAGCGAATTCTAAAGAACTATACCATAAAAAGATAGCTAGTTGGCAAAAAAGATTTGAAAATTTAAATATTATTGAATGGTAAAAAGGAAAAACGAATAGACAATTTAAATATAAATAATTAAATAAAGATATCAAAAGGCGCTATATTATTATTGAATGAATCAAACTCAACTTTTAGTTCGTGTTATCTTTTTACAATATAGTGTATATTAAATTTATGAAAGGAGAAAACTATATGGATCAAATTAAAATAAGTAAGTTTATTAGTTCCAAAAGGAAGGAAAAGAATATAACTCAAAGTGAACTAGCAGAAAAGTTAAATATAACCGATAGAGCAATTTCTAAATAGGAAAACGGTGTTTGCCTACCTGACGCTAGTAATACGCCCCTTTTGTGTAAAATACTTAACATTACGATAAACAATCTATTTAGTGGTAAAATTATCGATATGAAAAATAACGAAAAAATACTGGAAGAAAATTTAATTGAAATGACCAAATTTAAAGAACAACGGGATAAGGAATTATTATTGCTAGAAATATTTATTGGTGTAACTGTATCTATCAATATGATTGCTTGTATCCTTATTGCCCCACTTACTAATATGCAAGACTGGTTAAGAGTGGTGTTAATTTTTATTGGTATCATTCCGTTTGCAATTGGAATATGTTATGCGTTAAGAATAGAACAAATAGCAGGTTTCTATGAATGTGAGAATTGTCATTATAAGTATGTACCTTTATATAAAAGTGTATTTTTTGCTTTTCATTTCAATAGGAATAGAAAAATGAAATGTCCAAAATGTAAGCAAAAAAGTTGGCATAAAAAAGTATTAACTAAGGAATAATTTACAATTTTTACTGGTGTTAGTAGGAACTTACTAACACTTTTTTATATCAATAGAATCTATTTTTTCAATAATTGTTTTTATTTTTTGAAAATGATATTATAATATGAACAAATTAATAGATTTTATTATGGTGATTATATGGAAAAAAATTTAATAGATTGGAAACAGGAGTTAGCTATAGCACTTAAAAACGAGCAAATTACTAATTTGCGGTTTTTTGAATTTATGAAAGGTAAAATTAAAAAAGTTCCTTTTTTAGTAGAAGATTTTGGATGGGGTGTTTTTCCTATAATAAATGAAAATGGTATTTTAGAAGATATTAGAATGATTGTACCAGTAATTTATGATATAAAATCTTTGTGTGTTAATCTTCATGAATATACCCATGCTTATGAACTATTTTCTTCTCTTGGAAAAGTTTATGAATGGCATGTTGAAGAAAGTGAACAAAAAGCACGCAGCGCAGAAAAAAGATATTTATTATCTTTAGATGATAAAAAATAACATTTTTATAAGGTTTAATAGAGTTTACAAATTTCTTTTCCTAATGAAACATTTATAGTACAATTTAAAGAAAAGTCCCAAGAAATTTTGGAACTTTTTTATTAAATTATTTTTTACTAGCAAAGCGATAAGCATCTTGACACATGTCATCTAATGTTTTACTAGCTACAAAACCTAATTCTTCTTTAGCTTTGGTAGGATCAGCATAATATATGGCAATATCACCTTTTCTTCGCTCTGTTATTTGATAAGGAATTTCTACATTGTTTACTTTTTCGTAAGTTTTTACGATATCTAAAACACTATACCCTTTTCCAGTTCCTAAGTTATAGACAAATAATCCTTTTTCTTCTTTATCTAATTTGTTTAATGCTAAAACATGTCCCTTTGCTAAATCGACTACATGAATATAATCTCTTACTCCTGTACCATCCTTTGTATCGTAATCATTACCAAATATAGATAATTTTTCTAATTCATGAGACGCTACTTTAGTAATATACGGCATTAAATTATTAGGAATTCCCTCTGGGTCTTCTCCGATTAATCCGCTCTCATGAGCACCAACGGGGTTAAAGTATCTTAATATAGCAATATCCCATGTGGAATCAGATCGATAAATATCTTTTAATATTTGTTCGATAAATAATTTCGTCGTGCCATAAGGGTTAGTCGTTTCTCCAACGTGACAATCTTCAGTAAGAGGAATTTTCTTTGGTTCTCCGTATACTGTCGCACTTGATGAAAATACAAACTTCTTTACTCCATATTTTTTCATCGTATCAAGTAACACTAAAGCACCTGAAACATTGTTAATGTAATAGTCAATTGGTTTTTCAACAGATTCCCCTACTGCTTTATATCCCGCAAAGTTAATTACCGCACCAATTTCGTTTTCTTTAAAAATTTTTTCCAATAAGCTTCGATTAAGGTAATCCATCTCATAGAAGGAAAAGTCTTTTCCTGTTATTGTTTTAATTTTTTCTATTACCGTTGGTTTACTATTGGAAAAATCATCAATAACTACTAGTTCAAATCCAGCGTTTAACAATTCTACACAAGTATGTGAACCAATGTATCCAGCTCCTCCAGTTACTAATATTTTCATTTAATCACCATTCCTCTACTTCTTATTATAGCATAACCGTCTATTTTTTTAATTATTTATTTCAATCAAACAATCAAAAAGACGTACATTTTCTTCTTGAGTCACAACCTTAATTTTTCCATCTTCAATTAAATGAAGAATAAAATAAGTAATTACAAGATCAGACATAACATGACTACGCATAAATTTAGCTACCAAAGCAGAAGTTTTTACCGTTTTCATTTCAGCAAGCATTTCTAACAAAATTGAATCAAAATAATGATAATCTACCGCTTTTAGTTGTCCGTCTTCCATAATCCACATTAATCCCTTGGTATTTTTTACTTGTTCAAAGGATTGGGCATACTCTTTAATTTCTGATGAAGTAAGTAAATGAGTATATTTTTCTATTTCTAGTAATTCTTCTTCTTTAAGAATAGAAGGACTATTCCAATCTTTTCGGCAATCATCAGAGAAAACAACATGAAGATGATAATCATCATACTGTAGCAAATAACATAAATACATTAGTAATAAATACGAATCGGCTTCTTGCTTACTACACCAAATTCGAATATCTTTACTTTTCTTAATTTCTAAAATTTCATCTAAAAATGTATATTCATTATCTTCACTATATATTTCTTTTGATAAAATCACTTTAAAATGGTCTAAAAAATTTAAATCGGCAATAGAAAATCTTGTATTAAGTAATATAATCTTATGTTGATTTAATGCACTCTTTTTCATCGTATGAAAAAGAGAATGTCCGTGAACAATTTCTATCATATCACACCTCTATTTTTCTAATCTTTATTTTCCACTTGCCCCATAATTTTTTAATACCCTAGCAGAAGGATCATCGACATTACATCCTTCCCAATTTTTATTTGGCATCCAGTAATCACTAATCCAAGAATCATATCCTTGATAGTATTTTTCAAATAAACTTCGATATAATAAAGATTCCTTAGTAAATGGTTTAGGATCTTGACATTGTTTTATTTTCTCTTGAAATTCTAAATCGGTATAGTAGTTTGATGCGTACTCTTTTAAATAGTCAACCATAGAATGTCCCACAGCATCAGAAAAGGCTGCTTTTTCTCTAAATAGGATATCATCAGGTAAATATCCCTCACTAAAAGCTTTTCTTAGCAAATATTTTCCTTTGTTATAAGTATTCATCTTTTTACTTGGGTCTATACTCATCACATATTCAACAAATTCTAAATCCGCAAAAGGAACACGAGCTTCTAGTGAGCAACCTGAAATACAGCGATCTGCTCTTAACACGTCATACATATAAAGTTCACTTACTCGTTTTTTCGCTTCCTGTTGAAATTCTTTAGCATTAGGAGCAAAATCAGTATATTTGTATCCAAATAGTTCATCACTAACTTCTCCAGTTAACAACACTTTAATATCTGTATTTTCTCTAATCCATTTACATAATAAGTACATACCAATAGATGCTCTCACTGTAGTAATATCCCATGTTTCCAAATGATAAATAACTTCATCAATAGCATTTAACACATCCTCCTTAGTAATAATTACCTCAGTGTGAATACTTCCAATGTGATTGGCTACTTCTTTAGCATACTTCAAATCAATTGCATCTTTTTCCATTCCAATTGCAAATGTATGAATAGGTTTCTTTAATACTCTACTTGCTACAGCACAAACTAAACTAGAATCTAATCCCCCACTTAGTAAGAAACCAACAGGTACACCTGCTGATAATCTTTTCATGATTCCACTAGTTAATTTATCGTGAATATTTTTAATAATTTCATCCATATTTTGATGAGTAGTAGTAACATCTACTAAATTTTTATAACAGATAAATTCTCCTTTAGCATAATAATGTCCTGGAGGAAATGGTTTAACATCATCACATAAATCAATTAAAGCTTTAGCTTCTGATGCAAACATGATATCATGACTTTCCTTAGAATATCCATAAAACATTCCTCGAATACCAATAGGGTCTCTTGCAGCAATATAATCTTTTCCATCAAATAAAACGCATGCAAACTCTGCATCTAATTCACTAAACATCGCTAAACCTTTTTCTTTTAATAAAGGAATTAAAATTTCACAATCACTATCGGATTGAAAAGTATATCCCTTTTGCATTAACTCCTCGCGTACTTTTTTAAATCCATAAATTTCACCATTACAAACGGCTTTATAATTTCCATCAGTAAACGGTTGCATTCCTCTAGTGGTTAAACCCATAATCGATAAACGATTAAATCCCCACATTCCATCATCAATTACTACTTTACTCATATCAGGTCCACGATAAATAATCTTGGCTAAACTGCTTTCAAAATCTTCTTTTTTTACATTGTTGTTCGTATAAACTAAAAAGCTACACATAAATTTTCCTTCTTTCTATAGTATATAAAAATCTAGACCCTCCCTAATTATGGGACGAAGTCTAGATTTCGCGGTGCCACCCAATTTATTATAAACTTTTTATAATCACTCTTTTTGATTCAAATAAATCTAGAACTTTTAACGGTGTTCATTCGGCTTTATCTACTAAAACTAATATTTTTTCAATAAGCAACTCCGAAGTGTTTTTCTTAATGAGACTTTTACTAGACTTTCACCATTTTCTAGTTCGCTTTTTCAAATTTCTCAAAAATACTCCTCTTCATCCGTGTTGTTAATAACAAATTACACTAAAAATTCTTTGCTGTCAATAAATATTTATTCTTTTCGACAACATTTTATGCAAAATTAGCGTCTTTCTTTTATTATTCGCCTACTACATAAATAAGTTAACGAGAAATATCCTCCGTAAATGATAATGATAAAAATTGCTGTCATTACTATCGATTGTAATAATTTCTCATTTCCCAGTGTCTCTAAGATATAATTACAAAACATAATTCCAAAGATAGAATGAATAATGGCAATAACTAAAGGAAACATAAAGAAAATGACAATTTGTTGGAACAAGGCTTTATTAATCATTTTCTCATCTGTCCCAATTTTTCTTAGCATTTGAAAGCGTTCTTGATTATCACTACTTTCGGATAATTCTTTTAAAGCTAAAATGGCTGCACTACTCATTAAGAAAATAATACCAAGATATAATCCAATAAAAGTTACCATCGCCCCTAAACCTACACTTGATTCATAAAGGAAAAGTTTAGTTATCATGGATAGATTAGTAAAAGCACTATAAGGGTGATTTTCTATAGAATTTAATTTTTCTTCGACTTGTTTTTTTTCATCAATTTTCTCTACATTATAATTAGCAAGAAATATTCCTGTATTTCGCATGGAGTTATTGACTGCATCATCAGGAACAACAAACAATCCTGTATTAATATGATTATTGGATAGATGAATAAAACCATTTTGACATTCTAAATATTTAGGATAATATTTTTTTGCTAACAAAGTAATTGGCGTATGTTTTTTCAATCCTTCATTTCTAATAGGAATCCAACCTTCGTAATCAGAAAGTAAAATATATTGATTATCTTTTAAGGATAATTCTTCTAAACCATACAATCTTGCTACTTTATTGTAATCACTTAACTTTATAAATTCTTCTTTCATCTCATAACGCAAAAATGGATATTTTTCTTTTGCTTGTTCATAGTAACTTCCTAGGGTATCTTTTATCATAATGGTATCTATTGAATAAGTATCTAATTCAATGATATCTTTAAAGTCTTTAAGATCAATTTCTAATTTTTTTAGTGTTTCTAGCATCGAAATCTTAGAGTCTTCTATCATATTTTCGTTATATTGCCACAAATGTTCTACTTCTTCACTTGTTAAATCATAGGTTTTATAAAACTCAACATCAACAGGAGCTAGTTTTTTTAAATTAGCTGTCATAGAATTTTTAATTGACAAAGCACTTGATAGTACACATATGGTAATAAATAGCATTAAACAAATTACGGTCATTGACATTACTGTCGTATTAATTTTACTACTAATTTGTCGTAAAACAAAACTATTTAAACCTTTATAATAAAGTTTTTTAATACTCATGACAATTTTTAAAATTAAACCTGACAAAGAATAGAAAACGAAAAACGTCGATATTGCTCCTAACAAAATAGGTTTAAATAATTCCATAGCTGTTGTTAATTCACTAACACCAACAGTAACTAAGTAATAAGCATATCCTAAAGCAGTAGATGATAAAATAAAAAGAACAATACATAAATATGGATTTTTTATTTTGATTTTTTCTGATGTTTTATTCCCATGGAGCAAGTCAATAAGTTTACATTTACTAATACTAACAGTATTAAAAATCATAACCAAAATGTACATTATTCCAAAGTAAATTAAGGTTTTCATAAAAGCACTTGATGAAAATACAAATGTAAATTTAGTAAGATCTGCTTCAAACATATTGGCAACTAATAAACTCATAAATTGTGATAGAAAAACACCTATTCCAAGTCCAACAAAAAGGGAAAATATCCCAATAATTAAGGTTTCGATAAAAAGAATCATTGAAATTTTTCGTTTACTCATTCCTAAGGTAAGATAAATTCCAAATTCCTTGTTTCGCCTTTTAATGAGAAATCGTGAAGCATAGATAATTAAAAAGCCTAAAATAAAGGAAACAAAGACACTTACCCAAGAAAGTCCTTCTGTCATTAGTTTGATAATATTTCTAGTTGAGTTGGTAACTTGTAGCATTACCGTTTGATTTTCAATAGCATTAAAAACATAAAATATAGCTACACCAAGAATAAGGGTAAAAAAGTAAATGGCATAATCTTTAAAGCTTTTTTTAATATTTTTTATGGATAATTTACAAAGCATCAGTTAAATCTCCACCTAGTAAAGTAACAACATCGATAATGCGATCAAAAAATTCTTTTCTTGTATTATCTCCACGATAAATTTCATTAAAAATTTTACCATCTTTTATAAAAATTACCCTTTTAGCGTAAGATGCTGTAAAAGCATCATGAGTTACCATTAAAATAGTCGCTTGTAATAATTCGTTCAAATCATTAAAGCTTTCTAATAACATTTTCGATGATTTAGAGTCTAAAGCTCCCGTTGGCTCATCGGCTAATACTAATTTTGGGTTAGTAATAATTGCTCTAGCTGCTGCTACTCTTTGCTTTTGACCTCCGGATAATTGATAAGGATATCTAGGTAATATTTCTAATATACCTAACTCTTTAGCTATTTTTTTAATTCTTACATCGATTTCTTTTTCTTGAACGTTTTGAATAGAAAGAGCTAAAGCAATATTTTCATACGCAGTTAAGGTATCTAATAAGTTAAAATCTTGAAAAATAAAACCTAATTCTTCCCTTCGAAAACGATTTAATTGATTTCCTTTTAATTTGGTAATATCTTCGCCGCTTAAATAAATATGACCCGAAGTTACTTTATCAATGGTGGAAATAACGTTTAATAAAGTTGTTTTACCACTTCCTGAGGTTCCCATAATAGCAACAAACTCACCCTTATCCACCTCAAAAGAAACTCGGTCAACAGCTTTTGTTAATGAAGATTGATTTCCATAATATTTTTCAATATTGTCTATTTTTAAAATGTTTTCCATAAATTTCTCCTTTTCCATCCCATCATAATACAAAATAATCTCGTTGTCCCTCGTTTAATCTAACCATATCTTACAATTTTGTAAGGTTAACGAACAACATCAAAATGAGTGTTTTTATAAAAGGTAATACTTACCTTTGTAAACTCACCTTCCATGGATTCGATAGTAATTTTATGTCCTAATTTATCACACATACTCTTAGCAATAAATAATCCCATACCAGTAGATTTCCTTTTGCACCTTCCGTTTACTCCTGTAAAAGATTTCAAAAACACTTTAGGTAAATCACTAAGAGGTATTCCTATTCCATTATCATAAATGGTTAAGATTGTACAATCTATTTTATCACTTGCTTGAATCTTTAAATAAGAGGATTCCTCTTTTTTATATTTGATACTATTATTAATAATTTGATTAAGAATAAAAATCATCCATTTTGAATCCGTTAAAACTGAAACTTTAGTATTTTCTACTATAAAATCCATCTTATTTTCTAAAAAATCATCTTTATTTTTTAAAGCCACTTCTGTGATTATTTTATCTAGTGAAACCTTTTTGATAAAATAATCTTTTGTAGCATTTTCCGCTCGTACATAATATAAAACTTGTTCAATACTATCTTCCATTCTCTTTAGTTGATAAACGACTTTTCTATCGTAATTGCTTGGATGATTATGAACCATTAAGTTAAGTGAGGAAAGAGGAATTTTGACTTCATGTATCCACATTTCAATATACTCTTTAAAATCATTCATTTGATTTTGGTACATACTAACATTTTCACACATCGACTTATTGGTTTCATAAAGGATTTGAACAAAAAGCTCCCCTTCATAAAAGTTAGGTACATCAATAGTCTCTAATACAAGATAGCTTTTATCTAGCTTTAACACGTGGGATAAAATTTGATGATAGAAACTACGTTTTCTAAAGTAGTCTATACTCAAGGAAAGAAGAAAAAAAACAAAATGAAGAATAACTACGGCAACGATTAATTCTACTGGAGAATGAAATGCCATAAAAAGAAGAAGATAGATAATAAATACTATTATTGCTAAGATAAAAACATATAATCGATCTTTAATAAAGCTAGTTAATTTCATAATAAAATGTACCCCATTTTCTTTTTGGTTTCAATCGCATTAGGACAACCTGCTAACATTAATTTTGATCTTAAACGACTAATATTTACTGTTAAGGCATTATCATTAATAAACTCATTATTATTCCATAACACGGTCATTAATTCATCTCTAGTGACAATTCTATTTTGATGAATTAATAAGTAGTTTAAAATAATCATTTCGTTTTTTGTTAAGGAATATTCTTGATTTTTTGATTGTATTACTCCTTTTTGCATATTTACTATAATTCCCTTATAAGAATAAAACTCTTGATTAGGATTTACTCTTCTTAATACGGCTGCTATTCGTAAAAGTAAAATATTTGCTTGATAAGGTTTAGTAATATAATCATCAGCACCACAAGAAATTGCAAGAACTTCATCTATTTCTGTGTTTTTGCTAGTGACCATAATCACAGGAACATTAGATTGTTTCCTAAGATTTTGTAAAACCAATTGACCATTCATATAGGGAATATTTATATCTAATAAAATCAAATCGGGCTTTACGGAAAAAATTTCTTCTAAAGGATTATTATAGTCTTTTAACACAAGGGGAAAATAATTTGCTCCTTTTAATAAATCACATAGTTCATTTACCATTGCCTTATCATCTTCAATAATTAAAATTTTCTTCATTTTTCCTCACGCTTCTTTCTTATTATATCACTGATTTTACCTAGCTAACCTTACAATATCGAAAGGTTTTTAAAAAATGTGCTAACATTTCTTTTTGTCTAAAAGAATAACATAAAATAAATTCTTACGCAAATCGATAAATTAGCAAAACCCAATAAAAAAAATAGAAAAAAGGTTAAAAGTTCCTAGGAAATTTCAAATATTTTATTCCATTTTTAAAGAAAAAAGGATAATTAATGTATTTTAAACTTTTTTATACAAAAAGTAGATGATTTTCTCATCTACTAAAGTTTCCTTTTTCCTAAAATAAGATATGGTTTTTCGCTAAAAAATCATCTAACTCTCCATGTTCAAACAAGAAAGCATCATCATATTGTTCCTTATCTCGAACAGGAAGAAAAATAGAAAGTTTTACCACATGATTTCCACAATCAGAACAATGGTAAACAATTACACCACAAGCATACATTCCTGTTGGAATATCAGCCTTACAATCAACTGGTACCAAATTTTTTTGATAATAAGCTGGATTCGAATGAGAAACGTAATGCCCCACCATCATTGGCAACATAAATAACTTTCTATCCACTTCACGCATTGGACAATAACATTTACTACACCAATCATCATGAAATTTAGAACGTAATTTCCTAAAGGCTACCATTTTACTTATCCTGATTTGCTGCTTTTGCCTTTTTGATTACTTCAACCATCATATCAGCTTTAGAAATACCAGTTAAGATATAATTGCTATCCATTCTAAAACGTTGATTAGAGGTAAAAGTATTTACTCTAACTTTCACACCATCAACAATAAATAGGAAACTAACTCGACTACTTCCTTCCATAAAGCCACTTCCCGTACGACCATCATCTACCCAAGCCTTTTCTACACTTTTAGCAGGAAGAATATAACTATTAAAGGGATTCCAAAAAAACATTAATCCGATTTTTCCACTTTCATCTACAATAACGGTATTTCCTCTTCCATAAAAAGTATGGTTTCTTTTGAAATTAGATTCATCTAATTCTTTTTCAAACTTCTTTCTTTTTTGCTTAAATAAAATGCTACCTCCAAAGCTCCACCAAAGTATAGCAGCAAAAGTTGGCACCATAAATAAAACAGCAGCCATTGTTCCTTTAGGGAAAAAGAAATACCCTACAACATAGCAAATTGCACAAATAATAATAGGTAGTAAAATATACCCCAATAAATAAATCATATTAATTTTTTTTACTTTTTTATTTTCCATTTTTTATTACTCCTTATTTTTTATTTCCACTCTTCTTGTACTTTCTTTTTAGGGGCAAAGAAATAAGGGAATATTCCAATTTTTGCTCCTAAGGCATGAAAGATAGGAAAAGTAGCAAACACTGTTAAAACTTGAGTCATTAAAACAGGTGTTTTTACATAATCTTCTTCACTAACAATTCCCCCATTTCCCACCATATCAATATAAAAATCATGACGGCTTAAGGGTTCTTTGTATTCAATTTGATTGAGAAAAGTCTCTTCCTTCTCTAAATTTTCCTTAACGATTTTCCCTACTGGAAGAATAGAATCTCCGCTATAGATACTATCCCCACTATGTTTTACCGAATCATTTTTGATTTTTGCTGCTACTTTTTCTCCTGAGGGAAGCGTCACTGCGTACATATAGTATCCTTTATAATATCCCGCACCTTTATTTCGATACTCGATTCCAGGAGATACTATAGTAAAGGTTTCATATTTCAATAAATCTTCAACGCTTTCTGCTCTTTTTGTATCTTCTTTTGCAAATCCTCCAATTTCTCCTTCTTCTACTTGATGTTTTAAAACGTATTCTTGATATTTTTTAGGTAAGATATTTTCTAAAATTTTTCCAAACCCACATCCTAGTAAAAAACTTAAGAGTAAGCAAAGCCAAATATCAAACCTAAGATGATGATATCTCATACCTCTCACCTCTTAACTAAAATGAAATATCTACATCATTTTGACAAGCAAACCTACTTGTAACAAAATCATTATAGCACTTTTCTTTTTACTTGTCACAACTTTTTTTCTATATACTATATGTACTTTACCATTTTTCTAGAAGAAGGAAAAAAAATAAATTTACAACTAAACAAGAGTGTGATATAATAGTTGACGCAATTAAAAAAGGAGCAAATAACAATGAATAAAAAATTATTAAATTTACTAGCAACCACTACTACAGCCTTAGTTATCTCTAATATGTCTTCTACAGTAGTAAACGCTAAAAAAATAGATTTTCCCTCATCTTCTTTTACAAAAGTGACTGAAAATCATGATGCACTAGATATTTATGATCAAATATACATCTCTTTATTTACAAGTAAAAATTTAAGTAAGATAAATTTAGAAGAGATAGAAGATGATGTCAACTATTTAAAAAGTGGTTTTCATCACCCACAGATGATAAAAATCAACCAAATAATTTTATCCCGATTGCTACAGGATGTGCAAAAAAGTCCTTTTATTAAAGGAGTAAAAGCAAATGAGGTTACAAATGAACTTAGTTATCAAAGTAATCGTCACGAAAATCCATGGATTAGTAGAATCGATTTAGATGGTCAAAGCAGTACGTTAACTTACGCTAGTGAAAATTATCAAAATTTATGGGTAATGAAATATAGTCTTAATGAAAATACAACAAGTAATGGTTGCTATCAATTTGTCATTAGTGAAATCAATAACCGTCACCTTAACTTAAGTTATACCAAAGGAAGTAAAATGTTAATACTTTACTATCATGCTTTTCCTAACGAAAATGAATATATTTGTTATTTTCTAAAAGAGGAAGAACAATTACAAAATGTATTAAAAACAATGGTAGAAGCAATGAACAATCATCAAAGTATTGATGAGTTTTTAGTTAGTGATATTCTTGCAGAAATTGATACTTCTAAAAAATTATCCTCAATTGCAAAAATAACCAATGAGAGTAAAATATTAGAAAAGAAAAGCACAAATAAAGTAGGAACAAATTAAATTCCTACTTTTTATTAATTTTTAACAAATTATTTGGTACTTTTTGTCTTAGATTCTACCTTTTTAGTAGAATTTACTTTTCTTTTTGTGTTTTGACTGTTAGAAGAAGCACTTTTCTTTGAAGTAGATTTTACCGTGGTGGATACTTTCTTTTCTTTTGTAGCTCCTTGCTTTTTTTGTTGTGTATTGGGTTTAGGACGATTGGTTTTTTCTTTTTCGTTTTTTATTTTAGGTACATCTTGAACGGCAGTCTTTTTTACTGGATTACTTGTAGTTTTTGGAATAGCAGTTTTTTTCTCCTCCTCTTTAACAGCAATCTTATTTTTTTCTTGTTTCATGTTTAAAGCATAGGTTTTAAATTCTTTATTAAAGTTATACTCTCCAATTCCTTCTAAAACCATACCAGCAATAGCAACAATTGTACCAACGGCATACAAAATAATCGGCCAAGGATATAAAAATACGGTAGTAAACTGGTCTAACAACAAAATCACTAAGGCTAATAATAACCCAAAAAAAGTCACAATCATACCCATCATCGTATATCGATAATTTTTTCTTTTTTCCTCTTTACACTTTTTCCTAAAATCAATTTTTAATTGTTTTTGATTCATATACTTCCCTCTTTTTCTTTTCTATTTAATCTATATACATTACATTAACGTCTACTCCACCTTGAATTCCATCAACTTGACCGTTATCGCAAAATTGCCAAAATCGATATTTACCTTGATAAGTAGTCGTCTTTGTATAATGTGCTAACCAAATGTCATAAGTAGTTGGATACCAAATGTCTTCTAAAAAATTTTTACTGCTATATAACATCGCTTTGTATCCTGCTTGTTCTATAGTATCTAAAAAAGCTTTAGCCATCTCGGTTAATCCAAAAAAACTAAGATGAAAATCGTTAAAATAATCCCAATTTTCCCAGTCAAACGCAATTGGTAAATCAATTTTGTAAGGTTTTATTTGTTCAAGCACCCATTTTGCATCCTTAATTGCTGCTTGATTCGTTTCTGAATAGGAATAAAAATAGACACCAACTGGAATATTATATTGATTTGCTAATTCAATATTTCTCTTAAATTGTTCATCAACAAAATATTCTCCGTTTGTTCCTCTTGTTCCTCCAACGCGAATCATCAAAAACTCAACACCAGCGGCTTTGATTTTTTCAAAGTCAATTTCCCCTTGCCACTTTGATACATCAAGTCCAATTTTTGTATTTTCCTTTTTATATTCTTTAATAATATTAGAAAAAGAAATATACTCTTTAGAATTAGGTTTTTTTGGTTTTTCATTCGGCTCAATCACATGCAAAGTAAATGATTTTTCACTCCTATTTCCGCTTTTGTCCACCGCTTTTAATACTAAAGGATAACTTCCCACTTGCGATACATCATATTCTCCTTCAATATAACAATTCGGTTTAGCATCTTGATTGTCTCCACAAAAAATATTTTTATAAAAGTCTTTATCGCCATTTTTATTTAAAGTATAACTATTTCCCATTCGAATCATAGGAGGTATGGTATCTACTATTTTTACTTGATAAGAATAAGAAACTTTAATCTTATCTTCATTAATAAAAGTAAAACGAACATTTTTTTCTCCTAAAATAGTAGAATCAATAACATAATCATCAATAATTGTGCCGTTGATTTCCTTAATAAAATCGGATACTTTTTTTAATTCGGCAAATTCAATAATCAAAGAATCTTCTAATACGACATTTACCTTTGCATTTCTAACTTGCAAATAGTTATAAAAAGCAATTACACCTAAAATAAGAAGAACAACTCCTATTGGTAAGAGGATTAACCATTTGTTTTTTACCATATCCCACCACTTTCTTCTTTATCATAACATAAACAAAGAAAATTGTACATGAGATTTTCTTATCCTATTGTTCTTTCAATAATTTTTTTTCATGACCTTCTTCTTTTTTTTTGATGAATTTATTCCATTCGCTTAACCAAATCATTAATCCTAGAACATCTTCAATCATAATTAGAGAATAATAAATTTTATCTGGGTAATAGGAGATATAATAATCTCTCATTTTTTTTAATGTTATCATTTTTTCATACCAAAGGTGACTATCTGACTGCATGATGTAATCTAACATTTGTTCATTGGTAATATAACTTTTACCTGGTAAAGAGATAATTCTTTTTTCCTTTTTTAAATTTGCTATAAAAGAGTATGGTATTTTTCCTATCACTTGAACCATTCCATTCTTAGCATCATATCGATAACGTAACTTTTCGCATATATATGACCCATTTTCGGTAAACAGCACATCTTTTTTTGTTAAAATATATTTAAACTCTTCTCTTGTCATCATATTCCTCCTTGTATAGATTACTTCATAATATGTTTTCGTTAAAAAAAATGAGTAACTACTTTTTATCATCACTACTCATTCTTAGCGCAATAAATAATTAAACTGAATTATAAAACTTCAGTTTTCCACAATCCGTGTTTATTACAATAAGCATAAATAGTTGAGCCCTTCTCATAAGGAAATTCAGCTATAGGACTATCATTTTTACTAAATTGAACCATAATTTCTTGATTTTTCGTTACTAAACCAATACATGAAATAAAATGTTCTTCTTCCATGACATGATTTACTCGAACGATTAACTTATCATTATCAATTTGATAAGTAGGAAGATGTTTTTCTACTGCGCACTCTTCACTATTGGGAATAATGCTTTCCATCTTTTCGTTACAACAAATAATACCACAATTATCACAGAAACAATCGTTTACTACTTTTATCACTGCATTACAATGTTTACACTTTTTAAATTGCATTTAAACTCCTCCTTAAGCAAATCTTATTTTATCACAAATGAACAAAGAAAAAAAGAATTAATTGATAAAAATACATAAAAATAAGCCTTATTTAATTTTTTCATTTTCATTCAAGGGATAAAATGCACTATAAAACATCTCAGGATAGCTACAAATAAAGGTTAACTGTTTAAAAATATTCGCTTTTTCTTCTGTTTTATTGGTAATGAAATATTGAAAAGCAATTGACATTTGATTTCCATCCATAACTGATATCATCATTTCTTTTCCCACATCAATTTGTTGTTTCATAATATCTTCATCTAACATCGTAGGAGGTAATACATAATAATCAACATCTAAATAAGTCTGATTATCAGGACTCATCGCTAAACCAATTTTAACATTTAAATGAGAGTTTTTTAACAGGTCAACAATACGATAATTGACACTACTAAGATATAATTTCAATTTAGAATGATTGCTAATAATGTTTTTTAGTAAATCAACATATTCTTTATTTCTTTGACTAATATAACTAGCAGTCTGCTCTGATAAAGGCGGATTAATTAAAGGAATAACATTTAATAAAATTTTTTTATCCCAATCACTAAAGCTAGTTAAGAATACTTCTAATAAATAAATTCCTGAGTCCCCTAAATCACAATAGTTAGAACTTTGAATTGTCTCAGTCGATAAAGCCCCACCCATAATTGTTGGAACAAATATAATAAATTTTTTATCCTTTGTTATGGTAATATCGATATTTAATCCATCAATAAACTCTTTTTTATGAATTAATTCTAAGAAATCAGCTCCGTTAATTAAATTACTTCGTCTAGCAATGATTGCCATTTTCCACTTCACCCAATTCATTTTATGTGTAATGAAAAGTGATCATTCACTAATTCTTTTTATTGTTTTATTAACAACTTTTGATAAGCCACTAAATCTTGTTTTTTTTCTTGATACATCTCTTTCGTGTATAAATAATGCTTTAAGTAATGTCTTTTTCCATTAATTTTCATAAAATCATAACCCGCGAACCCACAAAAATTTATAAATTCATTACGTTCAAAAAGACGAACAGAATTTTTATTCTTTTCTTCTATCGTTACATATAGTCTACGAATATATGGATAACTAAACAAAGTATTTAATGTTTTTTTTATGATAAAGTCCGCTAAACCCTTATGACGATAATTTGGAGCAATAACAATGGTGAGTAACCAATCAGCTAAAAACTTTTCATCAACTTGACATAAACCTAAATACCCTGCTAATTGATGATTTTCTCCATCAACTATAGCAAAATTTAAATAAGGATGACAATCTTTTGTTAAAATAGCATCACCGAAACAAAGTTTCTTCTCATCCATAGCTTGAATTTCATTAAACAAATCAACATCATTATCTTTTAATAGTTTTAAATAATAAATAGAGAAATTTAATGTATTTTTCATAATAAGTAAAAATCATCTAATCGTAGAGCCATATAATAGCCAATTTCTTCTATCATAGGAATAGAAAAAGAATTGCCAAAAAGTTGATATTTCTTTTTATCACTTATTCCACTTGGAAAGGAAAAATAATCTACACCATTGTTTAAAAAAGCATAATTTACAAAACCATGTAATTTTCCCCATTCATTAGGCGTTAGAAAACGAATTCCTTCTTTATTAATTGCTGGTTTGTTACCGATAATCATTCCAATGTAAGATGGCAATGGTTGTCTTACTAAATTACGTTCTTTTCCATAAACTCCTATCGCGGTTAATGAAAATATAATTTGCCATTCACTTCCATTAATAATTAAAGGTTTCTGACTTTTTTCGCTTTTAATTTTTAGGGTATCTAACAAAGTTTGCGATAAATAATACTTAGGCTCTACTCCACCATCAAGTAAAGAATGAACGCTTGGATATATTACCTTAGATCCTTTTTTAGGCAATGGTGGAAATTGATAATTTTTTTTAATCCCCCTTTTTTTAAACCCCATAATTATAACACAATTTTTATCCTGCGGCAAGCCAAAATCACTAAAATTACGTACAATGTCTTTAGGTGAATAAACAACTTTGTCTCCTACTACATCAATTCCTACCATACGATAACTATATGAGTCTAAAGTTTTAATAAGAGAGTTAAATACTCTTCCTCTATCATAATCTAAAATACTATCTGCACTAATAATCATAAACGCTACTGGTTTTACTTGCTTTAATACATTCAAACATTCCACACTAGAATTCGCTCCAGGACGATTCTTCTTAATAACAACTGAATCACAACGAAAGCAATAATTAGACGGCCATGTACTGACTAACACATCATAATAATTAGTATTCAATTCTTTTTTCAATTGATTAGAGTGAATATCTTTATATACTTTTTCTTTATATAAGTGTTGATATACAATTTGTGCATAAGGATCAGGTTCCACTGCTAAAACACTTTTAAAACGTTTAGTCATCTCTAAGCCTTTTTTAACGCTTCCTATTCCTGCGTTTAAATCAATAAACTTATAAACCTTCCCTGTCATATTTTCACCCCTTTTACCATGTTTTTTGTTTTCATCTGGTTAACATTCCATATTGTTATCATAGCAAGTTATTTATCACAAATTTACTGGTAAAATTAGGAAAATTAAAATATGAAGTGGTTATTTTATCAAATATGTTGATATTCTTATAAAATAAATGATTACTTTATTTTACAGTAATGGAGTTTAACATACCTTGAATTGCTTCTTGATACATCACATTTTCATCATTGGCAACCTTAATTGCTGCAATGGTTACCTTTTTATCAGAAGAAAAAATAACCATATGAGTAATCGTATTCTCATCTTGATTATATAATTCCATATGTAAGACAAAATGTCGATGATGTTGTAAGATTCCACTAGCCCTAATTTCTTGACCATCTTGCTCCATAAATTGACTTTTATAAACTTCTAATGCCTCTTCACTATCTTCTAATTTTTCTTCTGATAAATGAATCGACAAATATAAATCTTGATCCTTCAATCGAAATACACTACTTGGAATTATTCCACCTACGGTATAATTTGCACATTCTTCTTCATCTAGCAAGATAAAGTCTTCTAATATTTGAATATTAAATCGTTGATAATGATTTTTTAACGAATGCATAACACCATTTATATTTACTTTAGTAAGCACTTTTTCTTTTGTTGAAAATATGCCAATCGTAATTAATGCTACGATTCCTAAAAAGAAGATTCCTCCGATGATAAATAGTAATTTTTTATTTTTTTTCATGAAAACTCCTCCATTTCATTTACTTGATGAGCACATCTTATCAAAGGCTTCTACTCCTGTCAACACCCTTTGTTTTTCCCGAATTTTACTTTTCCCTTTTTCGATTAAAAAGAAAGAGGAAAAAGCTTTTTTTTCTTATCAAAATTACCTTTTTAAACCCTTAAAAAAGTCAAAAAAAAATTTTAATATACTAAAAAAGGGCATTACCCTTTTAACTATTTTACTCCAGTTGAACCAAATCCTTTTACACCACGAGTTGTATCATCTAATTCTTCTACTAATTCAAAATTGGCCTTCAAATAAGGAGTAAAAATAATTTGTGCAATTCTCTCTCCTTGTTCAATCGTTTGTTCGACTAAAGAATCATTTCGTAGTGCGACCATAATTTCTCCGCGATAATCAGCATCAACTACGCCTACCTTATTAGCAGGAGCTAGTCCCCTTTTACAAGCTAAGCTACTTCTAGCGTAAATTAATCCCGCATAACCTTTAGTAATTTCCAATGCAATTCCTGTTTTACAAAAATACACTTCACTAGGTTGAATGGTAACAGTATCTTCTTCTAAACATGCATATAAATCAGCACCTGCTGCATCAGTTGAACCATACGTTGGAATCTTTGCTTTCTCATTTACCTTTTTTATTTTTATTTGTGCTTCTAACATATTACCTTATCCTCCCATAACACAATTTTATTCTGTTTTCTACTTTCTTTAAGATCGATAATTCTTTGATTTTCTGAACCCCTAAAACGTAGTTTTAACGATTTTTTTTCTAAAACGAACTTGCCATCTACTAATACGTCAATTAACGCCAATAACTCACTTGTCACCCCATCAATATGAACCTTCTCTATCGTTAAATCATCATTTAATGTATAACCTGAATAACACCAAATACTCTTATTCTTATATTTTTCCTTTACTCTTTTTAAAAACGGAAGAAGATGAATTTGATTTTCTTTTTCTAATGGTTCTCCACCTAACAAAGACAAGCCATCGATATAATCAAAATCTAACAAATCTAATATTTCATCTTCTACTTCCTTAGTAAACTTTTCTCCGTAGTGAAAATCCCACGCTTCTTTGTTAAAACATCCTATACATTGATGCGTACAACCAGAAACAAATAAAGAAACACGCACACCTGTACCATTAGCTACATCACACTTTTTAATATCCGCATAATTCATAATCCATCCCCCTATAAATGAGTAACACGAGCTTTAATTTCCATTGTTTTTCCCACGTTCCAAAAATTTTCTCCTAAATAACCACAAGTTCTTCTAGTCACATTCATTTTTGCTTTGTCTTTATTATGACAATTAGGGCATTCCCACTCTAACTTATCATTAACAATAATTTCCCCATCGAAACCACAAACATGACAATAATCAGATTTTGTATTAAACTCTGCATATTGAATATTATCATAAATAAATTTAACCACATTTTCTAAAGCTTTTAAATTATTTACCATATTAGGAATTTCAATATAAGAAATAGCTCCTCCTGTTGACAAAGACTGGAACTCACTTTCAAATGACAACTTAGCAAAAGCGTCAATTTTCTCTCGTACATCAACGTGATATGAATTTGTGTAATATCCCTTATCCGTTACATCCTTAATTTCTCCAAAACGATTTTTATCAATTGTAGCAAAACGATAACATAATGACTCTGCAGGTGTACCATATAAAGCAAAACCTAAACCACTTTCTCTTTTCCATTTTTCTGTTGCCTCTTTTAATTTTTTCATCACGCTAATGGCAAAATCATGACCTTTCTTTGTTGTATGACTAAGTCCTTTCATCAATTTTGTTGTCTCATAAATTCCAATGTATCCTAATGAAAGAGTTGAATATCCGCCTTTTAATAAAGGATCAATCACATCAGTTGGTTTTAATCTTGCAATCGCCCCATAACACCAGTGTACAGGACTAACATTAGCACGTGTTCCAAGTAGTGCATAATGACGGCACATCAACGCTTCATAACATAACTCTAATCTCTCATCTAATAAACGATAAAATTTTTCTTCATCTTTATTGGCTAAAATCGCAATTTGCGGTAAATTAATTGTAACTACACCTTGATTAAAACGTCCTTCAAATTTAAAATTGCCAAATTCATCCTTCCAAGGAGATAAAAAGCTTCGACATCCCATTGGACTAAATACATTTCCTTGATAATTCTCTTTCATTTTCTTAGCAGAAATGTAATCAGGATATAAACGTTTACTAGAACATTTTACAGCAAGCTTAGTAAGATAGTCATATTTTCCACCTTTTAGACAGTTATGCTCATCGAGTACATAGATTAATTTTGGAAAAGCGGGTGTTACATATACCCCTTTTTCGTTTTTTATTCCTTGATAACGTTGTTTTAAAATTTCCTCGATAATCATCGCATTTTCTTTAATGTAAGGATCATCTTCCTCAAGATTTAAAAACAAGGTAACAAATGGAGATTGACCATTGGTAGTCATTAAAGTATTAATTTGATATTGAATCGTTTGAACACCTGATGATAGTTCACTTTTTATGCGAATTTTTACTAATTGCTCAATCGTCTTTTCATCTAATTTACCCTTAAACTCTTCTACAATTTCCTTTTTAAATTTTTCAGAACTAATACGTAAGTATTTTCCCAAATGTTTCAAATCAACCGATTGCCCACCGTACTGACTACTAGCAACCGCAGCAATAATTTGAGTAGTTACTGTACATGCAACTTGAAAACTTTTTGGACTTTCAATTAATTTTCCATTCATTACTGTACCATTATCTAGCATATCACCAATGTTAATTAAGCAACAATTAAATATAGGTTGTAAAAAATAATCGGCATCATGAAAGTGAAGAACTCCTTCTTCATGTGCTTTGGTAATTTTCTCAGGAAGTAAAATTCTTTTCGTTAAATCTTTAGATACTTCTCCTGCTATCAAATCTCTTTGTGTTGATGCAATTATGGCATTTTTATTGGAGTTTTCTTCCATTAATTCTTTATTTTGATTTTTAATTAATCCTAAAATAGACTCATCAGTGGTATTTTGTTTTCTCACCAAAGCCCTATTATAGCGGTATACGATGTAACGCTTGGCTAAGTCAAATTTCCCAAGCTCCATTAACTTCATTTCAATGATATCTTGAATGTCTTCTACTAATATTCTTTTTTTATCTAATCCTTCAATATATTTAATAATCGTATTAATATCTTTCTTCTTGGCTCGCTCACTTACTGAGACTTCCCTATTAGCTTTTTCAATTGCTGTTGCAATCTTTTCCTTATTATATTCTACTGCGCGTCCATCACGTTTAATTACTTTCATTTTTACTACCTCCAACCTTCTTTACTACTTCATTATAGCAAATTAAAGATGAAAAAAGTTGTTGCAATTGCCACAAAATTAAAATATAATTTTTTATAAGAAAGGGGAAGAATTTTTTATGTTGAATTTAAAGGAAAACGATGATTTATTCATCTTGTCAAGCAAATGTAAACAGGTGCAAACACGTAATTTTAATAAAGGGGAAATCATTATGAATTACATTGAAAAACGTGATAAAGTTGGGATGATAAAAGAAGGAAAAGCAGAGTTAATTCGCTTTGATTATGAGGGAAATAAAACGATTATTGAACACTTTTCTAAGAATGATATCTTTGGTGAATTATTCCATCATATCAATTATAATAATGAATTAATTGTACTAGCGACAGAAAAATGTGAGGTAATGTTTTTAAACGCTAACTGTCTTGAGAAAAAATGTAGCCGTAACTGTGGAATTCATGATTTATTGGTTGAAAAATTTGTCCATCTTCTAGCACTTAAAATCGTCACTTTAAATGAACATATTGAATTCCTTACCAAAAAAAGTATTCGTGAAAAACTTCTTAGCTATTTTGATCGTTTATCACATCATAAAATAAAAAGAAGATTTACTCTTCCAATGTCATACACTGATTTAGCTGATTACCTAAACATCGATCGAAGCGCCCTAATGCGAGAGTTAAAAAACTTACAAGAAGAAGGTTTCATTGAAAAGGAAGATAGAAAAATTACTATTTTGTACTAAGAAATTAAAAAATTATCACTTAAAATTTAAAAATAATACTTATGCCTATGTATCATTATCCAAAAAGTATAATTATCTATACCATCATTTACTGTTCCACTCAACACTATTTCAGTAACTAAAAACATCTGATTCAACAATTGTTGATTTCAGATGCCTATCCATTAGGGAATGCATTTGACTTAGACATTCAAATGTATCCTTTTTATTGTATGAATTTTCCCTCATTCGTATATATAGCGCATACTAATCTTTATCAAATAAATATGGTAAAGATTTTTCTATTTTTGTTTAGTCTTTCCTCTTCTTCCACTGCCAAACCATTTTATAAAGTTCTACAGCGAATAAGATAACAAGCGATATTCCAAATAACGTCATCAAATGAAGAATAGGAATCGAATCAGTTTGTAATAGATGCGATAAAACTGGTAGTTCCATAACAATAATTTGTAAAATAATGGTAGATGCTACGCCAATGACAATAAAATAATTATTAGATAATGGAACGCTAAAGGCCGATTTTTTCTCACTACGACAATTAAACGCATGAATATTTTGAACAAATACCATCAAAGCCATGATATAACCTCTTGCAATATTCACATCCATTCCAATGCGATGAAGCAAAACTTTCCAAACAATAAAGACAAATCCTCCAATAATTAACCCAGAAAAAACAACTTCTCGTAACAAACTTCGATCAAAAATAGACTCTTTTGGATTTCTTGGCTTTTCTAATAAAATATCATTTTCCGCTTTTTCTAATGATAAAGCTATATCTTGAATTCCATCAGTAACAACATTCAACCACAATAATTGAATTGCTACTAAAGGAACAGGCATATTAAATAAAATAGCCAAACAGAAAAATAAAATTTCAGCAAAACCACAGGAAATAAGAAAATAAATAATTTTTCTAATGTTAGCATAGGCAACTCGTCCTTCCTTAATTCCAGCAACAATTGATTTAAAACTATCATCTAAAATAATCATATCTGCTGTTTCTCTTGCAATATCTGTCCCACTTCCCATCGCAATACCAATGTTAGCAGCTTTTAAGGCCGATGCATCATTTACCCCATCCCCAGTTACTGCCACATACTCCCCTTGCCTTTTTAAAGACTCAACAATCCAAAGCTTTTGTAACGGTGTAACCCTAGCAAATACACACTTTTTCTTAATAAAACGATCAAAAAATTTTTTCCCTTTTTGATAAGCTTCTTCCAACTCACTACCAGTCGCCACTTCACTTTTTGTTTTTACTAAATGAAGTTCTCTAGCAATAGAATACGCTGTTAAGGGATGATCCCCTGTTATCATTAACACCTTAATGCCTGCTTGGCGACACTCCACAATAGAATCTACTACATCTTCCCTAATGGGATCAATAAAACCAACCATTCCCCTAAATGTTAACTCTTTAATATCTTTTTCATCATACTTTTCTTGTTTTCTCACTCTTCCACTAGCTAAAGTAATTACCCGATACCCATCTTTTGCTAAAGAAGTATTTTGTTTTTCTAAAATCGTAAAATCTTCCTTTTCATCAACAAGGTGAATATCTTTGCAAAATGATTTCACCACTTCAAGTGAACCTTTCACTGTACAATAAGTCTTTCCCTCTACTTCATAGAATACTGCTGAATACTTATTTTCTGATTCATAATGAATCCTATCTAAAATCTTAATATTGTTAGTATCCACTTTTAACTTTTTTCCTAAAATCAAAAAAGCCGCATCAATAGAGTCTCCAATAACTTTTTTCCTACTAATAATTGCTTCATTATTAATAACCCCTAAAGTAGCAAGCTCCTTAGCAAGTTCAAGATTTTCTCCTAAAACTTCTCCTTTAGGATTCACACCGACTCCAGTAATTTCAAATTTTTTTCCATCAGGAAGAACAATTTTCTTTGCTGTTTGCTCATTTACAGTTAATGTTCCTGTTTTATCACTAGCAATTACTGTACAACTTCCTAAAGATTCTGCTGCATTTAACTTTCTTACCACAACATTTTTCTTAGCCATTTTATTAGAAGCAATCGTTAAGGCCATCGTCAATGCTAAAGGAAGTCCTTCTGGCATTGCAGATACTGCTAAAGCAATAACTGATAAAAATATTTCATTACGGGGAAAACCCTTGATAAATAACAATATAGTAATCAAAATCGCCACTACTAAAAACAAAATACTTAATTGTTTAGACAACTTTTCTATTCGTAAAGTTAAAGGTGACTTTTCTTTTTCCGTATTGTTAATACTCTCCGCAATTTTTCCAATTTCTGTATCTTTACCAACACCCACGACAATCGCTTTTGCGCGACCAGATACCACAGTTGTTCCAGAAAATAACATATTCACCTGTTCTGTAATACCAACATTCTTTTTTTCTATCACATCAGCATTTTTTTCTAAAGGTAAACTTTCCCCAGTTAAGATAGACTCATCAACACATAAGTGATTCGATAAAATAACGCGCATATCTGCTCCAATTTTATCACCTGACTCTAATAAAACAAGATCGCCAACAGCCAATTCTTTCGTATCAATTTTTATCATTTTTCCATTTCGAATAACTTTTGTTTTTATAGAAATTAAATTCGACAAGCTCTTAGCAACATTATTTGCTTTATACTCTTGATAAACTGACAAGATGACATCTATTAAAACAATAAAAATAATGGCACAAGCATCAATGATTTCCCCAATTAAGAAAGAAGCAACAATAGCAATGAATAACAAAATAATAATCGGATCCATAAACTCACTAAAAAACATTTTAACTACACTATCTTGTTTCTTTTCTGGTAACTCATTTTTCCCATATTGCTGTTGATGAAGTAATACCTTATCACTACTTAAACCATTTTTTCCACTAGATAATTCTTTTTCAATTTCTTTTTCCGTTTTTTGATAATACACAATATCACTCCTACTACTTTTATTTTTTTAAATCATACTAACAATATAAATGCCATAAAGAAGAATTAAACAAAAACCTATTTTCCTATTCAGTTCTTTTTTCTCATTGACCATAGAAATGTATTCTAAAAAAATAGTAACGATTAATAACACTAATAAACTTAAGTAATATTCCATCGAAAAAGATAAAGGGTGAATAATAGAGCCTAAACCAATTAATAAGCATAAATTTAAAATTACAGACCCAGTAATGTTTCCTAATAATAAATCCGTATTTCCTTTTCTAGCAGAAATAATTCCTGTCACGATTTCTGGTAAGGCTGTTCCAATGGCAATAATGGTCATTCCAATAAATTTTTCAGATAATGCAAAACGTCTAGCAATTAGTACAGCATTATCAACAACAAAATCAGCACCATATTTTAATCCAATTAATCCAATAATTAAATATAGACAAATTTTGCCTAATGAAATACTTGTATTTTTCATCTTTGTCTTTGTTTTTTTTATGGTTTCTTTTAAAGATGTATGTTTTTCTTCATAGATAGTATAAATAATGTACGCTCCTGTTGCTAGTAGTAGTACTACCCCTTGCCATCTATCTATTGTCTTTGAATAACCAAAGAAAGCTAAAAGCGCCATTGCTAAAACACCAAGAGGAATATGAATTTTTACAATTTTTTCTTCTAATTTCACTGGATGAATTAAACTAGTAATCCCAATAACTAAAAAATAATTACAAATACAACTTCCAATAGCATTACCAATAATCAAATCTGTGTGATTAGATAAACTAGAAGTAATGGTTACAAATATTTCGGGAAGTGATGTTCCTATAGCAACAATGGTTAGACCGATTAATATTTCTGATAATCCAAATTTTTTCGCAATAGAAGTTGCTGCTTTTACTAATAAATCAGCACCCTTTACTAATAAGAAAAAACCGAAAATAATAAATAAAATCTCACCTATCATAGCTTTTCCTCCCAATTATTTTTAGTATACCAATTTTATAGAAATTAAGTCAACAATCTTCCCAAATTCCCATATTTTGATAATGAAAAAAGAAAAAGAAGGAACAAAATCAAAATAAATTTGATCGTTCTTCTTATTTTATATAAACACTAAAGATATTTTTATGATTATATTTTAATTCAGGATTATAAACTACTCTTCTTATTCCACTAATTAAATGATAAGAATAAATCATATCTTCTACTCGGTAATAAATGTAATCTCCAAGTAAAATAGTATTATCGATATTCTCTTCATCGATTAACACAACTGGTGTTGAAACATTTTTGTATAAAGCACAAACTTGATGATTCGTATTTTCATATAAATAGCCAAAGGAAGTTTTCTTAAATGACTTTACTTGTTGCATAATAAGTTCACTAGGAATTTTACTTTCAAAATATAAATCATAACTTAAAAATTCATACATTGGTAGTGTTTCAAAACCCACTCCATTATAGTATTGTCCTCCTAAATCAATGCTACCAATAACTTCTATTTTGCTATTAGCAAGATTAAATTCATATTGGACTTTTGCCTTACGATCAGTAATGTAAACTTTATTGTCTATTACGCCATTAATATAACTATCATAAGAAATGTCATCACGCATTTTTAAATCACGTACAACTTGACTTTCTACATTATAAATATAAGCTGCACCAAATTGTAGCGTTTGTTCATAATCTGGAAGAAAATAATATTTTCCTGCTAGAGTCCCAAGTGGATTATCATAAGCATCTTTTCCTAAAATAGAACGATTCACCATACTATTTTTATTAATTAAATATAATCCACGATAATGATAAATATTAAGATAATGATTAGGATACAAATTTTCTTTATACACTTGCAAATGATCTAATGATGTATGTTGTTCGTTATCACTAGGTAATACATTATTATACCCTTGATCACTAAGGAAAGTTAAAAAACTAGAAACTTCATCCCTATTACTTGCTGTACTTGTGGTGATTTTCCCATCAATAGAACATAAAACATATCCTTTTTTATTTTCTTTTAACACTGGATAAAGACAAAAATTTTCCCCAAATTCATGATATAAAATATCACTAATAATCTTTTTTTCTTTAATTTTGATGTCATTAAAATAAAATGGAATTTCCTTATCATTTACCTGAATGCTTAGTAAATAGTAATCTTTATTGTACTCTTCATTAATAGAAAAATTTTTATTTTGACTACTTTCCACGATATATTCCGTTTGATAACCATGAGTAAAAAATAATACAACAAATTGATAGGTAAAAAATAATAACATTAATACGATGATAAAAAAAATCACACGTTTCATTTTCTTCACCTTCCCTATTATATACATTATTTTATCACTAAGTTTGATTTTAGTAAAGAAATTTTGGTCGCTAGATAAAATCCACAAAAAAACATAGTTTATGAAACTTCTTTCTTAGTTAAAATCTCTAAATCTATGTTCTTTCATCTTTTTTAGTGCTATTTTTTATTATTTAAGGCATGTTCATACTTTATTTTTTCTTCCATCATGTAAGATGTGATTTTGGTTTCAATTTCTGCTAAAGAGGATTTTGATAAATTCGATAAACGTACAAATTCTTTTACGGTATCGATATAAATTTTCCCCCAAATAATTCCTGATTTTACTTTTAAATCATTAAACATATCAGGCGTAATTGAATCAAGAAAGTATCCAAATACCACTCTTTTTCTTCCGATTAACAAGCGCTTATTAGTTAATGTTACTACTGCAGAATCTAATATTCCAAAAGGATGATCATTTTTTTGAGCAATAAAGGCATATAAAACTTTTTCTCCTGGATTTAAATGTTCCTCAATAACTTTAGAGTTTTGCTTTAATCTCCATCCTACAGTCATTGGATACTTCTTTTTAAATTTTAATACATGAGCATACACACTATCCATAATAATTATCCTTCAATTAAACCATTTTCTTTAAAGAAAGTTACTAAGGCATCTTTTGAACGATATCCGTTAGACATACTCACAATTTTATCGTCTTTTACCAAAAGAATAGTAGGTGTTCCCCAACGTCCTTGAAAATACTCATCAGACTGTGCCAATTTATTAAATCCTTCTTGATCTAATTCATCAGTATTTAAATAATTAACTTCTAAGTTATATAAGTAAGCAACATTTTTTAAAATTGGGCTTTGTTTTACACAATAACTACAAGTGGGTCTTGCAATATAAATAATCGATAAATTGCTACCTTTTTTTAAACTTAAATACTCATCAATATTAATGTTTTTATGTTCTTTTTGCTCTTTTCCATATCCTGAATCATTTGAATTATTGGTGTTATTTCCGTTATTATCACTGCTAGGATTATTGTTAGAACTTGAATTATTTTTATTTTCATTCCATATATTAGTACGATTTTTTTCTCCTTGTAGTTCACTAACTACATAACTTCCACCCAAAATAATCACTAAAGTTAATACCACGATAGCAATCGTTTTGATATTCTCTTTCTTCATTTTCTTCTCACTCCTTAAAAAACAATTATATTATATCATACTTTCGAAAAAATCTGAAACAATACTTACAATTTTATCAAAAAATTCTCCCATTGCTTCCATAATTTGGTCAACTAAAGATGTTTTTTTCTTGGCTACTTTAGCTTTTGATTCTTGATTTTGCACTTTTTCTTTTGCATTTTCCATAGTAGTATCATCTATTTTCCATTTTCCCATCTTATTTGTTTTGGCTAATGCTTCTATATCTTTTAATAGACTTGTGTACTTGTAATCTCCATAAAGATAAGCTACCTCGGCATATCCTTTTTCCACTAAACTTTGTTGTAAAAACACTCCATCAGCATAGACCCATGCTAACAAGCGACCATATTTATCGTACTTTTCACTATCAGCGTCGTATTCTAATACAATTTTTTTGGCGTTTGTTAACATATTACAGGTAAATTCACTTGCTTCCTTACCAAATGCTTCTACTTCTTTTGTTGGATGAACTGTCTCTGGAGTATCAATTGCTAAAAATCTTGTCGTAAATACACCTTCACTTGTTTTAAATTTTGCTGTATCCCCATCAACACAACTAACTAGACTAACTTCTTCCTTTGCACTTTTCTCTTCAATAAAACTAAGAGCACAACTAGGTTCTTCTACTTCATCTCCAACTGGATAATAAGTATTTCCTTTTAACACAACTTCATGATAATGAATGGGGTCTTTATGATAGCCATACATTTTTCCATTACACTCAAAAACATTTACTTTCTTTATCGCAGAACCATTAGCAAACACTGGCAAAGGAAGAATCACTAAAAAGCAAAAAATTATCCATAACACTTTTCTTTTCATTAACAACAACTCCTTATTTATATTGGTAAATCGTTACAAAATATCGATCTTTTCTCTTACTTTTTTCTATTAATCCAACCTTAAACCTTCCCACATGACGAATAGATAAACTAAAACCTTCTTCCAAAAGAAAATCTTTTCTTTTTTCTACCATCTGATTGACTCTTACCTCTTGATTTTTTAAAATTTGGACAACTTTAACTCGACTTACACCACTTAACCTTGATACTACAACGTCCAATCTAGTGCTCGCTAGTGATAACACTAAGGGAAATAAATGATCTTCTTTTAATACAATCTCACTTATCTTTTCTAACTCAATTTTTTTATTTCCCATCACATGAATAGACTCCACAATCTTCTCTACTTTAGGAATTATCGAAAAATAAAAATAATCTTTTTCGACAAAAATATCACCAAACATTTCATTTTCTAAACCAGCGGCAAATAAACTTCCTAAAATATCTTGATGACGTAATCCTACATTTTTCCCGCGATAATGGGTAACAAAATAATTATCTCCAAAATAGATAATTCCTTTTACTGCTAATAAATTGGGATAATAAACTTGATAATTTATTCCTAAACTTTTTAAATATTGACCAAAGATAGCAATTAAATCTGAAGAAATAAAATGACTAGACGTATCCTTTTCATTATTTCTAGATAAATCAAGTAAATGGGCAAACACCATTTTCTCTTCTTTATCTTTGATATAATTTAAAATTTTCTCTTGTTTATCTTTCATAAAATCACAAATTTATCTTACTACAAAAATCTTAAATTGTCGAATGAATTTACAAGTAATTTAAAAAAATAAGCATAAAGTGTACTGGTGAAGATAAAATGGATAAAATAACGATTGGTATTCCTAAAGCTCTACTTTATTATCATTACTCCCCGTTATGGTTAAGTTTTTTTAAAGAATTAGGCATATTTACTACAGTAAGTGAAAAAAGCAATATGGAAATGCTAAATTTAGGAAGCAACCTTTGTATTGATGAAGCCTGTTTATCGATGAAAATATTTATGGGACATGTACTTTCTCTTAAAGGACGATGTAATTATATTTTGATTCCTAGATTAATTCATATCGAAAAACACGAAAAATTATGTACCAATTTTTCTGCTTTATATGATTTAGTAAAAACACTAATTCCTGATATCAACATCATTAATTATAATATTGATGTAGAAAAACATGATAGTGAGTTACTAGCATTTACTAAAATGGGGGTAGAATTAGGCTTTTCACATTTAGAATCCATCAAAGCTTATAAAAAAGCAAAAAACCAATTAGAAGCAGAATATCATCTAAAACAAATTAAACAAAATCAACTTTTAGAAAATCAAAATCTTAAGATTTTACTAGTAGGACACCCTTATAATATTTACGATGAGTTAATTGGTAAACCTTTAGTTAAATTTTTAAATGAATTAGATGTTACCATAATCGATGCTGGTATTTACCCTAAAGATAATACTGATACTTTAGCTAAAGCAATATCAAAAAGTAATTACTGGACTTATAACAAAGAACTCTTAGCAGGAATAAATTACTACCGTAAAGGCGTGGATGGCATTATTTTATTGACAACTTTTCCCTGTGGGCCTGATTCTTTATCTAATGAAATTATCTTAAGAAAAGTGAAAAATGTTCCTGTAATTTCTATTATTGTCGATGAAGTCAATGCTTTAGAAGGAATTAAAACAAGACTAGAAAGTTTTGTTGATATTATTAAGCAAAGAAAAGAGGTAAGTTCTCGTTGAATAAGAAAGAAGAAGTTATTAGTTTTCCAAGATTAGGTGATTATGAAGTACCGATTAGTTATTTATTAAAAAAGTTAACTAAGCATAAAATTATGATTGCCCCACCAATTACTAAAAATACAATTGAATTAGGAAGTAAGTATAGCCCTGATTTTGCATGCATTCCATTTAAATATAACTTAGGAAATTTTATTGAATCACTTGATCAAGGTGCTACAATTTTAATACAAGCAGGAGGCGGATGTCGTTATGGATATTACGCTGAAATTCAAGAACAAATTTTAAAAGACTTAGGCTATCACTTTGAATTTATTACCTTAACATCAACCGATAAAGTGACAGTATCTTATGCTTACAAAATCTTCAAACACTTAAACCCTAGTCTTCATTTTTTCAAATTTGCTCACTATTTTTTAATGACCTTTTTAATGATTAACTACATGGATAGAATAGATCATTACATTAGAGCAAATATTGGGTTTGAAATACAAACGGGAAGTTTTGAAAATTTAAAAAGAAAGATGCTTAAAAGTTTTAGTAAAACAAATAATTTTATTACATTAACCTATCAATACTTTAAATATAAAAAAGCTTTTTTAGAATTGCCACTTAAAAGTAAGAAAAATTCTCTAAAAATAGGAATTATTGGAGAATTATACACTTCAATGGAACCTTTTTCTAGTTATTTTTTAGAAAAACAATTGGCAACGATGAACATTGAAGTAAAGCGATTTACCAATTTGACCTATTTATTATTAGTAAAATCAAGAAAAACAAAGAAAATGTTAAAGGAAGTTTCCAATTATTGTAAGTATACTTTAGGAGCAGATGGACTAGATAATGTGTATCGTGCTAAGTATTTAATTGAACATAATTTTGATGGAATCATTCATATTAAACCTTTTGGATGTACTCCTGAAATTGGGGCAATTCCTATAATTAATAAGGTTTGCAAAGATGGAAAAATGCCAATTATTTATTTTTCATTTGATAACCAAACCTCTCTTGAAGGAATTAAAACGAGGTTGGAAGCTTTTTATGATATGTTAGTGATGAGAAAGGAAAAAGATGATGATTAAAGGATATTTAGGAGTAGACATTGGTTCGATTTCTACAAAAGGAGTCATTTTAGATGGAGAAAATCATATTTTAGCTCAAAGTTATATTTGGACTAGTGGAAGTCCTGTTAACGCGGTAAAGCAGTTGATTGATAATTTATATCGACAAATCGTAAATAAAAATATTCAAGTAGTAGCAACAGGAACAACAGGTTCAGCAAGAAAATTAATTGGAGCTATGTTAGATGCTGTAGTAGTAAAAAACGAAATTACGGCTCATGCGATTGGAACATTGTCAAAGTATCCTGATGTTAGAACCATTTTAGAAATCGGAGGTCAAGATTCTAAAATTATTTTAATAGATAAGGGAATTGTTATCGATTATGCAATGAATACTTTGTGTGCAGCAGGAACAGGAAGTTTTCTAACAAGTCAGGCTAAACGTTTAGAAGTTCCTATTGAACAATTTGGATCCATTGCGCTAAGTTCTAAAAATCCAGTTAAAATTGCTGCAAGATGTACCGTTTTTGCTGAATCAGACTTAGTACACAAAGCCCAAATTGGTCATAAGAAAGAAGATATTATCGCTGGACTTTGTTATAGTGTTGTAAATAATTATTTGAATAACGTTGGAAAAGGGAAAAAGATTTTATCGCCAATTATTTTTCAAGGTGGTGTCAGTAAAAATCAAGGCGTGGTCAAAGCTTTTGAAGATGTGTTAAAAGAAAAGGTAATTGTCGATGAAAATGGACATTTAATGGGAGCTATTGGGATAGCAATTTTAGCAAGAAACAGTAATATTGAGCGAAACTTTAATTTTGATATTAATAAAATTGAATTTGAAACAAAAGGTGTTGAATGTAATAAATGCCCCAATCATTGTGAAATTATCTGTGTAAAAAAGGATCATGTATTAATTGATTCATGGGGAAACCGTTGTGATAGAGGTGCTATTAGACAATAAAAAAGGAAGATGCTTATTAAAATGAGCAAATTCCTTGTTTTTTTATCAAGCAATTTCTTGAATTTAGATAAAATATTAAATTATTCTTTAGTAATTTGAACTTTTTTAAATTTAGTAGTCCCTGTTACAAAACCTGAATCCCTTGTTATAGATATACCCTCTACTATAGCATTCCAAACAAATCTTCTTCCTGTTGTATTAACAATTTTTACTAAATTAGGATTAGAATTAAAATTAGGATCAACTAGAAAAGCTTGCGTTCCAATCGTTTTCTTATTTTAGGATGAAGTTATCTCTACTGTACGACTTCCAAACTCAAACGTACAGGTAATACAAGTAAAATTATTGGCACTATTCACATCCAAAATTTCCTTCCAACGAAATTCTTTTCCTGTTTGATTAACAAATTTTGTTAAGGTATTGTTCTTACCAAACGCACTTGTTTGAATCTTATTTACTGTTTTGGGAATGATTACACTAGTTAATTGATTATCAAGAAATGCACTACCACCAATATCAATTAAACCATCTAGAAGTACTATACTTGTTAATTGATTAGTAGAAAATGCACTAACACCAATGCTTGTTACACTATTTGGGATTTCTATACTTGTTAATTGATTGTTCCGAAATGCCTTACGACCAATTATAGTTACACTATTTGGTATTGTTACACTTGCTAATTGATTAGTGGCAAATGCATCTTCCCCAATATAAGTAACATTATTAGGAATAATTACATCATCTTTTTTTGCTCCGGCATAACTATTTAATGAAGTATAATCGATACTACCATCACTATTGCGATTATAAATAAAAGCATCTTCATCAGACATTTGATTTTTAATAAATGCTCCAATGCCAATATTTGTAACACTTTTAGAAATAGACAAATTTGTTATTTTATTATTATAAAATGCCTTGCTTCCAATGCTTGTTATTGTATTTGGAAGAGATAAATTGGTTAAAGCTTTAGATTGGAATGCTGCATTTCCAATAGTAGTTACTTTTACTCCATCAATAGTGTATGGAATTACTACATCTTTGGGACAATTTATATCATAATCAGTAATTGTTCCTGTTGTTTTATCAAAGGTAAAACAAGATTCATCTGTAAAGTTTTCACTAGATACTTGTTTTGCATACACATTCACTTTTACTCCATACTTTCTTGATTCACCGTTTGGAATTTCTGCACTTTCATCTA
>CAOKBR010000007.1 GCA_948466735.1 uncultured Mycoplasmatota bacterium
TTTTATTTTATCATGGAAAGATTTTCTATTTACACAATTTTATTTACAGACTCGTATCCACTTATTTTTTATAGGTGGATACTTTTTATTTAGTAATTTTCCTTTTTTAAGATAAAGTTATATTCATTTTATCAATCACAATTTACTACTTTGATCACATTTTTTTAATAAATAATAGTTTTTAAAATCCTTTCGGTGTTTTTAAAATTTAATTTAGCAATCTTTGATAGAATATCTTCACCATATTTTTCTACTAACTCTTTTCCAACTTCATCTACTAAAGGACCTGCTCCTTTAGGTAGAGGAGTGTGTACTTCATCAGATAACTTATCAAATTCCTTTAAAAATAAATAACGACTAATAATCGATGCACATGCTACGGCTGGATTTTTATCTTCAGCCTTCATCATAAAAGTAATTCCTCGCTGAATTGGACCAGTTCCCTCAATATATTGATAATACCTATTTTCCTTAGCAAATTCATCCACAATAATATAATCAATTTCAGGTTTTTCCTCTTCCATAATTTGATACAATACCTTATTGTGCATAATGGCCTTAATCTTGTTCATATTTAAATCTTTATCATATTTTTGATTGTACTCTTCATTATATAAAATCGTACTTCGATATTTTATTCGTTTAGCAATTTGGGGTGCTATTTTTAAAATAATCTCATCAGTAATTTTCTTAGAATCCTTAATTCCTAAATTTTTTAAAAAGTCAATATCTTCTTTTTTTACATAACAACTAGTAACTACAATGGGACCAAAGTAATCTCCTGTTCCAACCTCATCACTACCAACGGAATTACAATAAGCATATTTACTTTCTTTTTTTTCCTTGGCTACTACTTCATCACTTTTTTGTCCGTCCATTTCTTTCCACATTGTCGCATCAACATCAGCACTAACGCCTTGAAACATTACTTTACCAGATTCATACATTGTAATTACCGTATCCATATCTTCTGCTTGAAAAACAACATAAGGAATGATTTTGTCTCTTTTTTTCTCTTTATAGTATTCGATCATCTTTTTCTTGGTTTCATCGCTTACTTTTATTACCACGTTCATTTTTTTTCACCTCGCAAATTAATTGTATCACCTTGCTTTTATAAAGTCTATAAAGGAATAGGAAAGGATAGATGAATTATTTTTATTTTCATAGTGAAAACATAATTGGTAGTTTTTAAATTTGTTCATATATTAAGGTGGATATGGAATAAAAATTCATATCAAAAATCATTGCAATGAGTAATTTAATGAAAGAAAAAGGTGGAAAAATTGGCAAGTATACAAGGAGAGTTTACCAATAGTAGATGGATGGGAACAAGAATAGACTATAGTGAACAAAATATTAATCAAGAAGCAAATACCAGTGAAGTAAAGGTGGATTTTTATTTACTTTCTTTAAATGGAGGAGGAGGCTCGTATTCCGAGGTTAGAAATGCGGTAATTCGTGTGGATAATCAAGAAAAAATTATTTCTGTTAGCTCTTGGAACATACAAAAGAATGAAATAGGGTACTTTGGAAGTGTAGTATTTACCATTCCTCACAATGCTGATGGAACAAAGACAGTAAATATTTCATCAAGTTATGATACTTATTATGATTCAATTGGAGCAAGTTATTTATCTACTAGTTTTGAATTAACACAAATAAGACGAGCTTCAAAAATCACTTGTGATAATGGAAATATACTAGATGAAGTTAATCTTTATTTAGAACGATACAATGATTATTTTACACATACGATTACTTATTCTTTTAAAGAAAGAACCGGAACTATTGCAACAAACTTTAATCAAGATTCTCATAAATGGGTAATTCCTGAATCATTTTATTTAGATATGCCTAATGAAGCTAGTTCTAATTGTCAAATACATTGCACTACATATCAAAATGATACCATTATCGGTAGTAGTGATTGTGTTATGCAAATTGGAATTAATCTAGAAGAAAATCGTCCAAAAGTAGAAGTTGATTTAGTAGATACTAATCAAAAGACAATTCTTTTAACAGGAAGTAATCAAAAATTAGTCAAATATTTTAGTAATGTAGAATATGAAATTCATGCAACGGCTAAAAATCATACAACGATTAAGTCTTACCAAATCGATAATGGAGTAAAAAATGCAAATATAAAAAATGGGGTAATTGAAGGGATAGAAAGTAATAATTTTATGATTAAGGTAGTTGATAATAGAGATTTAGTTACTATTATAGAGAAGACTTTACCAATGATAAATTATGAAAAAGTAACTTTAGATGAAGTAAAAATTACACGTATTGATAAAACATCAGAAACAGTATCAATTAAATGTCAGGGAACATTTTATCAAGGGGATTTTGGAAATAGTGAAAATGTTTTACAATTAAAGTATCGTTATAGAACATCAAAAGGAGAATGGTCTAATTTAGTTGATTTAGTACCAACGATAGAAAATGGTGTATTTACTTTAGATACAACAAATTTAGATGTTATCTTTGATAAAGATAAGCAATATGAAGTAGAGTTAGTAGCAATAGATAAGTTATGTGATATGAGCAGTGAAGATACTACAATACATGTGGTAAAAATGATACCAAGGGGTAATCCTATTTATAGCGAAGGAGAAGAGAAAGCTGTATTTCCTTGTAATGTATATTTTGAAAACAAGGACTTATTAGACTTAATTTATCCGATTAATCATCCATTTTTATCTTATAGTAGTCAAAATCCAAAGGAATATTTAGGATTTGGTGAATGGGAACTGTCTTCGAAAGGAAGAGCTTTAGTTGGGGTTGATCCTGATAATTCAAAATATAATCAAGCAGGACTACATCTTGGAAGTGAAGAAGTATCTTTAATTCCTGAAGAAACACCAAATCATAATCATCTTGTAAGACTTCATAGTGTACAAGTTCAACAAGGAAACAGCACATGGGTAACTCAATTTAGTGAAGATGTTCCTGATATTTGGACTTATGAAACGGGTGGTAGTGCTCCCCATGATAATCTTTCTCCATGTGAGACAATTTATGTATGGAATAGAATTGCTTAAGTTAAAATTATGCAAGTAGAAATTATCTTTTTATGTACGTTAATTAGTGTAGCTACGTTTTATATTGCAAGACGACAAGATGTTAAAGCAATCTAAAGAGGATACAAAGAGAATTGTTAGAATAGAAGAGAAATTAGATAGTATTAAGCAAAGTATTGAACAAACGCAACTAGATAATAAAGATTTTTCTAAAAGTTTACAAAAATTAGAAAATTTTATCACCATACTAGAGCAGCCGATAAAATAAGAAAACTTTATTTATAATAAAACGGAAAAGAGAAAGTTAATATAATAAAATGATTTCTCTTTTTTAGTTACTAATTTGAAAGAGAAAAAATTGAAAAATTCAACAAATATCAATTGTAAATTTTGACAATTCATGTATAATTAAATATAAGAATATGACAAGTGAGGTACTAATGAAAAAGAAAGTATGGATATTAATAGGAGTAATAGGAATTATTTTGTTTACTAGTGGTGGTGTTTTATTTTTTAAATCTAATCAAAAAGAAAAGGAACCTAATGTTCCAGCAGGAAAACCTGATAATCCTATTGCTCCTCCAGTAGAAGAGATAAAAGAAGAACCTGTTTCTTTAGAACTAGCAGAAAATTTGTATCAAATGTTAGATGGATATGCAATAACTGATATGTTTTTTAATGATTATTATCAATATGATTTAGTTACTCCTGATATAATTACTAATGAAGATAAAAATAAAATGGTAATTCGAAATTTATTGCATTATCAAGATGTTTTGAAAGATGACGAAAATCAATTTGGAAATCCTTTGTTTACAAAGGAAAAAATTTATAAAATAAAAAATCAAATTTTGGGAGAAAATACTTCTTTTGAATTAAATATAGGACGCTTATGTATGGAAAAATTCGAAGAAGTAGAAGAAAATAAATATACTTTTGAATATGAATGTGGTCATGTAATGTTTACTCCTAATATAGCGACTAAAGTCAGTAAAGCAATAAAAAAAGAGGATAAAATTTATCTAGATATGTTAGTGATTTTTATCGATTATAGCACGGATAATATGAATGATTGGACGGCTTATTATTATCAAGATTATAATCGTACTATCTCCCTTGGGCAACAAGAGTTTTTATATGATGCTGATTATTTTAAGGATTCTTCTCGTATAGATTGGAACTCTTACCAAGATAGGGCAGGACAATATCATTTTACTTATCAAATAAATGAAGATGGAACATACACATTTTTACAAATGGAAAGGATAAAATAGTGTTTAAATGAAAAAGAAAGTATGGATAATTATAGGAATAGTAGGAATTATTTTATTTACTTGTGGAGGAGTAATGTTATTTCAGTCAAATCATAAAGAAAAGGAAATTGATACACCAGTTACCAAACCAGATCCTTCAATTGAAAATCCTTCAGTAGAAGAAGAAAAAGAAGAGTCTATTTCTTTAGAATTAGCAGAAGAATTATATAAAATGTTACATGGTGATTTTTTTTGTGGAGCTGTTTATATGCCTTATTATCAATATGATATAGTTACACCAAATATTATCTCAAATAATGATAAAAACAAGATAGTAATTAGAAATTTATTTAGAAATAGAGAAAAACTTCAAGTTGGAACAACGCAAGGCGATGGTAATCCTATTTTCACAAGAGAACAAATATGGAATATGAAAAATCAGATTTTTGGAGAAAATACCTCTTTTGAATTAAATATAGGACGCTTATGTATGGAAAAATTTGAAGTGTTAGAAGATGATAAATATTCTTTTGAAACTCATTGCGGAGGGATTTGCTTTCCTAGTATGGCTACGAAATTTGTTAAAACAGTAAAAAAGGGGGATAAGATTTATTTAGATCAATTAGTTGTTTTTGTAAAAAGTGGCGAGTATCAAACGGAAGAGGCTAACACAGCTTATTATTATCAAGATTATAATCGCACTATCTTACTTGGACAAAAAGAGTTTTTAGATGAAACAGATTATTTTCAAAATTCTTATCGAATTGATTGGAATGATTATCAAGATAAAGCAGGACAATATCAGTTTACTTATCAAATAAATGAAGATGGAACATACACATTTTTACAAATGGAAAGGATAAAATAAAAATTTAGGTATTTTCATTTTTCTAGGGAAACAGCATTGTTTCTTTTTTTCTTGGTTCATATAATACTTTGAATATAGAAAGAAAATATAAGTTTTATTATAATTCTATATTTATAAAGTATCATAAAAAATAAAATAGAAAGGAAGTATTTTTATGCAAAAAGCAATGTATCTATCACGGTATATGAAAATAACAGGAGGGTATGATATAGAATCTCACCAAAGAACGTTTGCACTAGATGAAGGTGGAAGTGATACAGGAATAGATTTCATGATAGCACCTTTTGATTGTGTAGTAAAAAGAATTTGGGAAGATGATGCTAATGAAGTATGGTTTGAATCTAAGGAAAAAGTAAAATATGCTGATGGAACAGAAGATTATATGGTAATTATGTTAGTGCATGATAATGATGTTTCAGATTTATGGATAGGAAAAGAATTTAAACAAGGTGACAAAATTTACGATGAAGGTACTAAAGGAAATGCCGATGGTAATCATGTGCACATTGAATGCGGTGTTGGACAATTTTATGGTGATGGCTGGTATCACAATTGGTATACTCCTAGTAGTATGACCATTAACAATGCCAAAAGAATAGAAGAATGTCTATGGATTGATGATAGCTATGTCATCATTAATGATGGTGGACTAAACTGGAGAAATGTTAAAGATGACCATCAATATGATGAATTAATTCAACAACTACAACAAAGAGTAAATGAGTTAAAAGAAATAAAAAAAGGATTAGAAGAAGAGTACGAAGAGTCTAAAAAAGAATATGAAGCATTAAAAGAAGAACTAGCAAATATGGAACCACTACCAGAAGTACCTTTAGAAGATAGAGGAAAAATAAAATTTCGAATTTTCTTAAACGAAGGTGAATCAAGCGAAGAAGAGAAGTTATCATAAGATAAATTCTTTTTATGTATGTAAAATTTTGACAAATATATATAAATTTGTCACTATATATGTGACGTTGACGAAAAAATAGGTTATAATACAATATATAAAGAATAATAGGAGAAGTTATGAATAGTAATTTAGAAAATAGAAAGAAAAAAGGAACAATCTATGGCTACCTTGGATTAATCATTATTATATTAGGAATGGGTTTATATATTTTATATGATAAAAACTTAATTTTGTCATTCGCAAAAAAAGAATTTGATTCCTCGTTAAAAGAATGCGACTCTTGTATTTGTGATAATGAAAATAAACAAAATCAAAAAATAGAAGTAGATTTATCTAAAAGTTTAAATCCATATGATGGATACTTTAAATATGAGATAGATGATTATATACACAACAGTTATGGCTTATCAATGAAAATTAATGATGATAAAAAAAGTGTATCACTAAAAATAGATTTTAATAAAGTAAAAAAAGAACTAGGAAGTAGTGAAGAAACATCATCCTTTATTGAACAATATGAAATAACAGGTTTTAATCAAAAAATTGAAAAAATATATTTTGGAGAAATGGCTCATACTTCTTTGGGCGATGTACTTCTTTATTTAATGGAAGATAAAACCATAATGTATACAAGATTATTTGATAATAAAACATCTTGTAAATATCATCCTTTTATTTGTACTAGTGATGATATCAAACAACTAGATTTTACCCCACACTTAATAGAAAAAGTAAGTAATGTAGTAGATATTTATAATACTAGAGTATTTTTTACCACCGGGGGTTCTAGAAGTCCAATTGCCGTAACTAGCGATGGAAGTTTTTATGATTTAAGTAAATTTATCGATTTATAGGTAAACATCGCTATCATCTTTTTTCCTTTAACATATGCTAAAATGGATATGAAAGATATGATCATATCTAATAAGAGGAGTTATTGTTTATGGAAGAAGTAGAACGATTAACAAAAGAAACTAGTGAATTAGATGCATTAATTACATCACTACAAAATCAAATAAGATTATTAACGTTTGATAAACTTGATGTCAAGCGATTAATAAAACTTCATCAAAAAGAGTTAAAAACACTAAAAATATCCAATTTTGTAACAGGAAAATACGAGGTTCATGTAACAGAGTAAAAGAGATTTTAATGTCTCTTTTCTTTTTTCTATCATTTAATGTGGCATAAATTCTAAAAAAAGGTTATACTATTATTATAAGAAATAGGAGTTGATGTATTTGAATGTTATTGATGTAGTCATTCTATTAGGAATTGCCATAGGTGCGGTGACTGGATTTAAACGTGGTGTTTTTAAACAATTAGTCATGACCGTTGGAACTCTTTTTGTATTTTACTTGGCTTTTAAGTTAAAAGATCCTGTTGCTGACTTTCTATGCTTAAACTTACCATTTTTCGATTTTCCAGGAAGTTTTCAAGGAATTAGTGTCATCAACATTATCATGTATCAATTTATCGCCTTTTTAATCCTTTTAGTCATTTTACTAACCCTTTTAAATGTGGTTATCAAAATCACAGGAATATTTGAAAAAATCTTAAAGTTTACCATTATCTTAGGACTTCCATCAAAACTTCTTGGTTTAGTAGTAGGAGCTATTGAAGGATTCGTGGTTATCTTTATCATTTTATTCTTCCTTAGCCAACCTGCAGTAAACTTACCTTTAATTAACGAGTCTAAATTAACCCCTAAGATATTAAATCATACCCCGTTATTATCTAACGTTGTAAAAGATACTTATAAGGGAATCATGGATATTTATTCGTTAAAAGATAAATTTGATAAAGGAGAGAATAAAAATGAATTTAACTTAGCTACACTTGATGTTTTATTAAATAAAAAGTTAGTCAAGGTAGAGTCCATTGATAAATTAGTTGAAAAAAATAAATTAAAAAATATGGAAAATATCGATAGCGTATTATCCCGTTATCGTTAGGAGGAAAATTATGTTAAAACATTATGAAAATGAAAATTTTAAAGAATTAATAAGTAAAGATATCATCTTAGTAGATTTTTTTGCTACTTGGTGTGGACCTTGTAAAATGTTAAGTCCTATTTTAGAAGAATTGGCAAGTGAAGTAAATATTGATATTGTTAAAGTGGACGTTGATAAAAGTGAAGATTTAGCTAGAGAATTTGGAATTATGAGTGTTCCTACTTTGATTTTATTTAAAAATGGTGAAGTGATTAAACGGCAAAGTGGATTTGTTCCAAAAGAAGCATTAAAAGAATGGATTGAGGCATAAGCCTTTTTTCTTTTTCAAAATGAAAACTTTATGATACAATGATAGTGGTGATTTTATGTTTAAAGAAAAATTAGCCTTAGTACCGAATAAACCTGGTAGCTATCAGATGAAAAATAAAGATGGCATCATTATTTATGTCGGAAAAGCCAAAAACTTAAAAAATCGATTAAAAAGCTATTTTAATGGACGACATTCTGGAAAAACAGCGATGTTAGTTGCAGATATTGCTGATTTTGAGTATATTGTAACCAGTAGCGAATTAGAGTCTTTAATCCTAGAAATCACATTAATTAAAAAATACAATCCTAAATATAACATCTTATTAAAAGACGACAAAAGCTATCCTTATATCGAACTAACTAAAGATACCTATCCAAGGTTAAAAATTGTAAGAAATGTAAATCGTAAAAAGCATAAAAGTCATCTCTTTGGACCTTTTCCTAATGTCACTGCAGCAAGAAAAACCGTAAATATCATCAATCGTATGTATCCGTTAAGAAAATGTGATAACTTAAAAAAAGATGTGTGTTTATATTATCACTTAGGAGAGTGTCTAGGTTATTGTAGTAAAAAAGTCGATAAAGAAAAAATTGATGAAATGACAAATGAGATTGTAACCTTTTTAAAAGGGGATGATTCCATTGTTACTAATCGACTAAAAAAAGAAATGGAAAGAGCAAGTGAACAGTTAAACTTTGAAAAAGCCTTAGAGTTAAAGCAGATGCTAGAAGATATTTCGATTACCTTACGAAAACAAAAGATTGACTTAAATAAAAATTACAACTTTGACCTTTTTGCATATTTTTATGAAAACAACTACTTATCCCTTCAAGTATTCTTTATTAGAGAAGGTCTCCTTTTTGGAAGACACTTTGATATTTTAAGCATTTCTGATTTAGGAAGTGATGAGTTAATTGAATACATTATTCAGTTTTATCAACGTCAAGGCTTAATGGTAAAAGAATTAATTGTTCCAGAAATCGTTGATAGTGAATTGTTATCTTCTTATTTAAATGTCAAGGTTTCTATTCCCAAACGAGGAGATTTGAAAAAATTAATGGATATGGCAACAGAGAATTGTCAAATTGCTTTACACGAAAGAAGTGAAGAATTAAATAAAGACGAACTAGCTAGAAAAAGTGCTTTAAAGGAATTAGCGACGCTACTTAACCTACCAAAAGTATCTAGGATGGAAGCTTTTGATAACTCGCATTTATTTGGAAGTTTCTATGTCGGTGGAATGGTTGTTTTTGAAGATTTTTTGCCACTTAAAGATGAATATCGCAAATTTAAGTTAGATCTTAGTGTAAAAGATGATTTATCAGCGATGAGGGAAGTGATTTATCGAAGGTATTATCGAGTATTGATGGATAAGTTAGTTTTTCCTGATTTAATTGTGATTGATGGAGGAATGTTACAAATAGAAGCCGTTAAAGAAGTCCTTGATAGCTTAGGTCTAGCTATTCCCCTAGTTGGTTTAGTGAAAGATGATAAGCACCGAACGAATCAATTAATTAACAGTAATGGCGAAATGCTTAAAGTGGATGCTAAAAGTCATTTGTTCTTATTCTTAACTAGAATTCAAGATGAAGTGCATCGTTTTGCGATATCTTATCATCGTACTTTAAAAAATAAAGGAACCTTAGCAAGCCTACTAGATATGGTTAGTGGAATTGGCGAAAAAAGACGTAAGCAACTTCTTAGAACTTTTGGTTCAATGAAAAAAATGAAAGAAGCATCACTTGAAGAATTAGAGACGATTTTATCTCATGATATTGCTGTATCACTAAAAGAATATTTAAGTGAATTAGAGAAAAAAGATAGGAAAAAGGAGAATTTAAGTTCCAATGAAGAAGAATAAAAAAGGATTTACCTTAGTAGAATTATTAGCCGTTATTACCATTTTAGGAATTATTGCAACGATTGCTGTGACTAGTTTATCAAAAACAGGAAAACGAGCTAAGATGGAAACTTTTCGTGATTTAGAGAAAAATATGATTACATCAGCTAAAAATTATTTAGTAGAAAACCCTAGAATGATTCCTGATCAAGGAGGAAATGTAGGAATTTCATTGAAAACTTTGATTAAAGAAGAATATTCTTATCCAATTAGTGATCCTGATTTATCAGGTGCTGTTTGTAATGGAGAAGGGGATAAGGCAAGTTATGTGTATGTAAGACGTGTGGATACTGCTGGTGTGAACATAAAATTAGAGTATGATGTTTGCTTAAAATGTAGCAAATATAAAAGTGATACTTGTCAAAGTAGCGTCCCAACTAACTTAAAATAAAAAATGGAGTAGTAAAAATGAGTAAGATACAAGTAATGGATGAAATTTTAGCCAATAAGATTGCAGCAGGAGAAGTTGTTGAGAAAACGATGAATGTTGTAAAAGAATTGGTAGAAAATAGTATTGATGCTTCTAGTAGCGAAATAAAAATTGAACTATTAGATTCAGGTATTAAAGAAGTAAAAGTTATTGATAATGGAAATGGTATGGATAGGGAAGATGCGGTTTTAGCCTTTTCTCGTCATGCAACAAGCAAACTTCGCTCACTAGAAGATTTATTTTCAATAGATACCTTAGGTTTTCGTGGTGAAGCACTGCCATCTATTGCTTCTGTTAGTGATTTTACAGTAAAAACGAGTAATGGAATAGAAGGAACTATTATTCATTTAAGCGGAGGAAAAATACAAGATATTAATCCAACGGATGTAAGACAAGGAACGACAATGACGGTAAGTCATTTGTTTTATAATACACCTGTTCGTCTAAAATATTTAAAAAATTTATATGTAGAGCTTGCTAATATTATTGAGTACGTCAATAAAATGGCTCTATCTTATCCAAGTATTCAATTTACCTTAACCAATAATGGAAAAGAATTACTTCATACTGATGGAAGCGGTTCCTTGCTTAAAGTGATTCATGCGATATATGGACTTGAAGTAAGCAAAAAAATGATGGAAATTGATGAAGAAAATGAAGACTATCATATTTATGGATACTTAGGATACCCAGAGGTTGCTAGAAGTAACCGTAGTCACATGACAACATTAGTTAATGGGCGTTACATTAGAAATAATGAATTAAACCGTATCATTAGTGATTCTTATCACACCTATATTCCTGTTGATAAGTATCCTATTTTAGTATTAAATATCGAAGTGGATCCATTACTAGTAGATATTAATATTCATCCAACAAAGATGGATATTAAGTTTTCTAAAATGGACTCATTAAAAGAATTAGTTACCAAACTTATTAGTGAAGAGTTGAAAAAACATACTTTAATTCCCACTATTAAAGAGTATCATCCGTCTAATCAAGAATTTTTAGTAAAAGATTCTATTCAAAATATAGTATGGCCTAGTTTTCCTAAGGGTGAAAATAACGAAAAAGAGGAGAAAGTAAAACTAGAAGAAGTAAAACTTGATTTTAATGAAGAGATTGTAACTACTACAGTAAGTGATGAAAGTTCATTAGATAAGGGAAAAATTAAAAAAATGTATCCCATTGGTTTAGTACATGGAACCTATATTATTGCAGAAAATGAAGATGGTATGTTTATGATTGATCAACATGCTGCAGCAGAACGCATTAATTATGAAAAATATTTTAAAGCTATGAGTGAAAAGTCATCTAATACCATTGGTGTTTTGTTTCCTATTACAATAGAACTACCTAACCATGATTATATTATTGTTAAGGAACACTTAGATTTACTAAGAGATATTGGTTTTGAAGTAGAAGAATTTGGAATTAATACCTTATTATTCCGCTCGCATCCTGTATGGTTAAAAAAAGGATACGAAGAAGCATCTCTTAGAAAAATTATTGATATCATCATTAGTAAAGAGACTTTCGATTACCCTAAGTTTATTGAAAAAACAGCGATTACCCTAGCTTGCAAGATGTCAATTAAAGCAAATGATCATATTAGCTTAGAAGATATGGAACACTTATTAAATACCTTAAGAGAATGTGATAATCCTTTTACTTGTCCTCATGGTAGACCAACGGTGATTACTTATACTAAATATGATTTAGAAAAGCTTTTCAAGCGAGCGATGAATTAGAAAGAAGATGAAAACATGTTACCCATTATTGCTATTGTAGGACCAACGGGAGTAGGGAAAACAGCCCTTTCAATTGGTTTAGCAAAACATTATGACGCTGAAATTATCAATGCCGATAGTATGCAAGTATATAAAGGGCTAAATGTTGCAACAGCAAAGATTACTGAAGAAGAAAAAGAAGGCATTGTTCACCATTTACTTGATATTTGTGATGTTCATGATAATTATACAGTATATCATTATCAAAAAGATTGTAGGGAAAAAATTAAAGAAATTACTGATCGTGGGAAAAATGTAATTATTGTAGGAGGAACAGGACTTTATTTAAAAGCGGCGCTTTATGACTATCATTTTTTAGAAAAGCAAGAGAAAAAAGACTACTTAGAACTTAGCAATTTAGAACTTTATCAAAAAGTAAGACAATTAGATCCTACCTATCACGAACACATCAATAATCGTCAACGTCTAGTTAGTACCCTAAATCGTTTAGAAGAAGAAAAAAAACGTTCCGTTAAAGAAAAAGCAGTAGCTAAAGAATTGTTGTATCCTACTTATTTTATCGGTCTAACAACAAATCGTAAAGAACTTTATCAAAAAATAGATAATCGCGTTGATGAAATGATAAAAAAGGGACTAAAAGAGGAAGTGCTTCCTTATTATCAAGAAGAAATTATTCCTAGACCTATTTTAAGCGGTATTGGATATAAAGAATGGAAATTTTTAGTTTTAGGAATGATTGATGAGAAAAATATTATTGAACAAATTAAAAAAAATTCAAGAAACTATGCAAAACGTCAATACACTTTTTATAATCATCAACTTCCTGTTACTTGGTTTAATACAAATTATAATGATTTTAGAAAAACCATTGATGAAGTGATTCAGTTTATCGATAATAAAAAACAGTAGGAAATCATTCTTACTGCTTTAACTCTTGATACACCTCTTCATTAAAACGATGTTGCGTAGAATCTAATTCCATTAACTCATCAGTAGTAATTAAATAAAAGTTATATTCAATAATGTCTGTCCCATCTGTCGTAATAGGATCATCCCAAGTTAAATCTAAGTGATACCACGTATTATCAATATATAGAGCATTCCAAACGTGATTTTCACTAGCAATTTTATAATTTTCTACCCCTAAGTGATCTAAAAATAAGGCCATACTATCTGTATATCCTCCACATAAAGCATACCCTTCAATCAATGCACCATATGCAGTATCTGACTGATAAGTAACCAATGAACTATCACTACGATTACTATCATATTTTGTATGTTTAATAATATAATCATGAAAAAACTTAATCTTATCTAAAAGAGGACTCTCCTCATCTATTCCATTTGCAATTTCTAAAACCTTATTCGTTAAAGTTGCTTTATCACTTTCTTGATACACTGGATAATAAGTAATAGTTACTTTATTAAAAGAGTCATATTCTGTTTCAATATTTTTAAAACTATTAAACGGATGGACAAAATTATTAAGGTTAGATAGAACAATTTGATCATTGGCAAGAGTTTTAACATCATCTATACAAGAAGTATATTCTCTAGGACAATAAAAAGAGTATGATTTTTCACCAGAATTTAAAATAGAATAATAAATATTTTTTAAATCATTCATGTTCATTGGAATGATTTGATTTACTTGTTTGATGTAGTTCACATGATTTTCCTTAGTATAGTCATTTTTACTACTTAAGATAAATATCTCTTCATTTTTAATCACGTGTGTAGCTAGCCATTTAATGATATCTTCCTTAGTAACATAAAGTATTCCTATTAAAGTTAACACAAGTAAAGCTTTATAGATAAATTTCATTTTTTTCACCCTTATTATCATTATACGATAAAAATTAGACAATTACTATTTCTTTTAAAAAAAATATGTTATAATATTTTTGGCCTATAAAAGATAATGAAAGGATGAAGTTGATTTGAATTTATTTTTAAGAGTATATGCAAAAAATAGTTTTCTAGATTATCCATTAAATGATAGAAGTATATTTACTATAGGAAGTGGAAAGGAAGATGATTCCGTTTTAAATTTAGATAATATAAAAGAAAAGCAAGTTGTATTAAAGAAAATGATGGGGGTATGGTATATTGAATCAAGTTATCCTATGGTGTATCAGAAAACGATGATAAAGAAGAAAAAAGTAGAAGTTAATGATATATTTTATCTTTCATCTAAAGATAAAATATATTTGTACTTTTATGATTTAAATCAAGGATTACCAATAAAATAGACATAAATTCTCTTCTTCATGATTATAATGAATACATAAGTTGATGAAAGGAGAATTTACTTGTTGACAAAATAATAAGGTTGTAGTATAATTAGTAGCACATAAGAAAGGATGCTTGAAGACACAATAGACAAATAAAAAATGTCGATAGAAAAAAAGAGTTGACATTTTGAAAAATTTGTAGTATAATGTGTATACCAAATGAGGGATAGCATGAAGATGAAAAAATAAAAAAATAGGGGTGTTAATATGTTGAAAAAAGGATTAGAAAAAATTAAAAATTTATCAATTAAGAAAAAAGTTGCTGTAGTTATGGCAACAGTACTTGGAGTAGGTGGAGGATTCGCTATTCAAAAAGCAGTAAAAAATTTATCTGAACAAGAATCTATTACATCTAGTACAATTGAAGAGTATACAAGCAGTAACATTACTTCTAGTGATGTTTACAATAATATGATTGAAGATGATAAGGAACAAAATACAATTTATGGACCTATTATTAATGAGATTGAAATCATTGGAGACGAGGAAGATAATAAGGTTGAAGCTAATGAGACTATAGAAAAAGTTGAAATTGATTTTTATGATACTATTGACTTATCTGACTACAAAGGAGACCTTCTAATGCAAGGTTTAACAAATGGCGGATATGATGCATCTTATGCATTTAGATCAGAATTAGCTAAACATTATGGAATTAATGATTATGTTGGTACAATTGAGCAAAATATTAAATTATTAGAAATCTTAAAGCAAGAGAAAAATATTCCTGATAATGCTGTAATTATTATGCCTGATGGTACTAAAGTAGAAATTGGTACACCTAGTGTGGGTTCAATAGAAGATGAAAAAGTAAATACATTAAAACCATCTACACCATCAAATAATAACAATAATACTAATAACAATCAAAATAATAATTTGGTAAATAATAATAATCAAAATACTAATATATCAAAACCATCAACACCAGTAAAAGATGAAAATAAAAAGCCAAATAAACCTGTTATTGATAATAGTAATAATAAAGAAGAAAATAACAATAATAGCAACACTGGTAGTGATAACAATAATAATGATAATAACAATAGTTATGAAGATGCTCACAAACATCAATATAAAACAGTAAAAACTTATTATGTAAATAATGGGGATACTCATACTTATGTTGTTGAGAAAGAATGTTCTTGTGGTAAAATAGAAAAAGAAGAAATTACTAACCCTCATAGCCATAATACATGGAAAGCTTTAAATGATGAGTTAGAACAAAGTACTTGTGCTTGTGGTGCTGTAAAACAACAAAAACATAATTATCGTAATGATTCTACTATTTATGTTATCAATGAAGATGGAACTCATACAAAAACGACAGTAGAAACTTGTCCTAATTGTAATCATACCAAGAAAACGGAAGTAACTGATAGCCATAAATTTAATGATTGGCATCAAGTTGGTGATAAACAACATCAACATGAATGTGAATGTCAAGAAGTTGAAGTAAAAAATCATAATTTTGATAAAACTTTAACGACAGTTACTTATGAAAATAAGGAAGGTGCTACTCATACTAAAGTAGTAACTGATACTTGTAAAGATTGTAACCACAAAGTAGTAACCAAGACAACCGTTAACCATACGATGAGTGAATGGGTTTCTGTTGATGATACAAAAGAACAAAGAACTTGTGAATGTGGTAGAGTAGAAGAAAGAAAACATGAATGGTTAACTGATTGGACTTATAACAAAGAAACTGGAAAAGAAGAGAGAATTTGTGGTAATTGTAACCATAAAGTAGAAAGAGAACATACTAACCATAAGTTTAGTGAATGGAATCATATTGGAAACAACCATTATAATGAGAGAACTTGTCAAGATTGTGAAACAAAAGAAACTGTTGAGTTAGACCATAATTGGACTGCTTGGGCTAAATATGATGATAATAATGAAGCTAGAACTTGTACATATGATAATTGTAAAGTACAAATGGAAACTAAAAGCCATGCTTGGTTAACTGATTGGACTTATAACAAAGAAACTGGAAAAGAAGAGAAAACCTGTGGTAATGATTATTGTAACCATAAAGTAGAAAAAGACCATACTGAACATAAGTTTAGTGAATGGAATCATGTTGGAAACAACCATTATAATGAGAGAACTTGTGAAATTTGTGAAACTGTAGAAAAAGAAGAATTACCATGTAACTTTAGTGATTGGGAAAAAGTGGATGATACTCAAGAATCAAGACATTGTACATATGATGGATGTGATAAAACTGAAGCACAAGATCACCCATATGTAGTTGAAAGTTATGATGAAGATGATATTAACGGAAAAGAACATAAAGTATGTCCTAACTGTGATAACCATGTTGATGGTGATCATACATTAAAAACAACTAAAAATGATGATTATTCTATTACTTATGAATGTTTGAATGATGGATGTGACTTTACTTATACAATTGAACACGTACATACTACAACTGGTTCAAAATTACCATTCTCAATTGGTAAAAGGGATGTATGTCATTATACAGCTTATGTATGCGATGGTTGTGAAGACCATTATGATAAAGTATATGACTATGATCATGATATGAAGTTCGTTAAAGATAACGGAAGTAAGACAAAATATAAATGTTATGATTGTGATTATACTTATATCAAAGACAACGAAACTGGAGAAATCATTCAAGAAATTGAGCAAGAAGTTAGTCAAGAAAAAACATTAGTTCTTAGTCTATTTAGATAAAAATAAGAAGTGGAGAAATAAATTATGAAGGAAAAAACGAAATGGTATAAATCGTGGAGTAATTGGGGAGTTATTATTGCTTGCATTATTCTCGTACCTGTGTTAATATTAAACTTGTATGTGATGTTTCAAGCAAAAACAAATGAGGATAAAGTACCTAGCGTATTCGGATATAAACCATTTATCGTTCTTTCCGGATCCATGGAAACTAAGATTCATAAGGGAGATTTGATTCTCACTAAAATAGTTAATCCTGAAACTTTGAAGGTTGATGACATCATCGCCTTCAGAGATTCAGAAAATACGGTAACGACTCATAGAATTGTCGATATCGTAGTAGAAGACGGTATAACTTATTTCATCACCAAAGGAGATCAAAATAATACACAAGATAGAAATTTAGTTGAATTTGATGATGTAGAAGGTATATATATAGCAAGAATTCCAAGTCTTGGAGCGATAATGGATAAATTATCAGAGCCAGGTACCATTGTTGTGGTAATTGTTGGAATTACAGCAATATTTGTCATTGGGTTCTTAATTTCTAGTAAAAAACAGCAAGATTTAGAACGTAGGGAATTATTAGAATTTCGTAAACAATTTGTTAGTCAAAAAGAGGAAAAAGAAGTAAGTAAAAAGACTAGTGAAGAAAAAAATGACGAAGACAATGAAAAAAAGTCCGATGAGGACGAATAAACTCCGGTAAACGGTCCGTAAGGATGTTTACATAAATATGATAACTCGTTGTAGATGACTACAATGATATATGAAAAGGAGGTGAAAAAATGAAAAAAATGAATAAGAAAGTGATGGTACTAGGCGGATTAGTAATGGCAGTTGTTTTAACTGGATACTCAGTTGTTGGAACATACGCTAAGTATACAGAAAAAGCAAGCGTTTCTGATCAAGCTACAGTGGCTAAGTGGGATGTTAGTTTCAATACAAGTGTAAAATCTTTATTTGATACTACTAAAAATAACGCTACTGTTAGTAATCGTGTAGCACCAGGTGGCTCTGATTCAGCTGTTTGGACATTAACTGGTAATAACGGTGCATCTGAAGTTAAAGTTGTATACACTGTTTCTATGACAGCTAAAAATACTGTATCTTTAGAAATTACTGAAGAACAATATAATACATTAGTAAACGCTGGTTTAGATGAAGTTGTATATACTGATGCTGACAAATATTACTATTCTCCAATTGTGTTCACTGTTAATAACGAAAAATACAACGCATTGAGTGCTGTTGAAACTAAAGTTGTTAGTGGTTCAAGCTTAAGCATTGATTGGAAATGGGCTTATGAAGCTAAAGATATCACTGTTAAAGAAGGTACAACTGCTACTGATGACCAAAAAGCTGCTGCTGCTATTTTAATTGATGAACTTGATACAATTTTAGGTAGAAAAGCAGATCCAGCGCAAACAGTTGAAGTTGAAGCTACTATAACTGCTGTTCAAGATGTTTTAGGAGAAAATAGTGCAGCAATTACACCTGCTACTGAAGCAGAAATCCAAGCTATTTCTACAGCATATGGATATGATGCTGAATATACTAAAGACGTAGTTTTCTCTGGTAATAAATTAACTGGAACTATCAGAAATAATACAAATTCAGCTGATAAGTTAGAAAGTATCTTCCCAGAAGAAACTGCTGATGGTATTAAAGGATATTATTATCCAGTAGTACTTAAAGGTGTTAAGGTTGGTGCCACTGTTACAACTATAAATGTTGCAACTGGTGTTGAAAAAACACATACGTTTGCAGATGATAAGTCATTAGAAATGCTATTTATTTTAAATGCAAATGCTGATGATGCAGATAAGAAAATTATCATCAAAACTACAGCAGATGATGGTGAAACAGAAACTACAACAACAATTGATTACTCAGAATTAAATTTTGCTGAATAATTAATAGTTGATTAATTTACGAAGTTAAATGTAACATTTAACTTCCAAATAAGTCCAAGAGGAGAGAAATCTTATCTTGGATTTATTTGGAAAGTAAATGAAAATAAAGGAAGGTATAGATATGCGGGATTATTCTAAAAACGACGAAGAAAAGCAAAAAAAGAGAAAAATTATTATTCGTATTATTATCATTATCTTACTTCTTTTGTTAATAACATGTTGTACATCTAAATTTTGGGGAACAATTGGTGACTTATTCAAAAATCATGGTCATTGGACAGTTGATCCTGATACGAATGATAAAACAATTATTACAAATGAAGAATTAAAATTTGACACAACATTACTACAAATTAGTTTGAGTGATACTAAACCGAAACTTAGTTTTACCTATACGAAAATTATCCCTGAAGGATTTACTTGTACAACATCTGATGCTGAAATTGCTACTTGTTATGTAGCCGATGGATATGTAGTGATTAATCCAAAGAAAACAGGAAGTGTTACAGTAACTTTACAAACGGAGACAAATGGTAAAATTTATAGGGCTACAGCAAATGTTCAAATAACTGATGCCACTAAGGGAATTCATTTAGCTTCAAAATTTGGAACAATGAATTTAATTCATAATAATCGAATGAATATTTCTTATACTTTAAGTGGTTTACCTGATGATGTAAAAGTAAGTTCTAGCGATGATTCGATTGCTGTAGTATCTAAGAAAGCTAATGGTTTAATTGAAGTAGTTGGGTTAAAAACAGGTAAAGTAACCATTACTTTAGAAGTAACGTATAACGGAAAAACTTATCAAGAAAGTTATACGCTTACTATTACTAAAGAACAAACAACTAATCCAGAAAATCCTGATCAACCAAATGTTCCTACACCACCGATAGTAGAACCTGAAAAAGATAGCAATACGACTTTAAAAGAAATAACAGTTAATGGTAATTTAATTAACGGATTTAATTCTTCTAATTACGATTATTCTATTGGGGTAGATGAAAATACAAATTTAATTAATATTGATGCAATTGCTGCAAGCTCTAAAGCAAGAAATATTAAATATACTTACTGTTATCAAGATAAGTGTAAAGAAGTATCTTCTTTGAAAGATTTAAAATTAGAAAAGGGAGATAACGTTATTACAGTTACTGTAACAGCAGAAGATGGTACCATTGGTAAACCTTATACTATTACCATTAATAAAGCATCTTCTAAGAATAATCAATTGTCTGATATCAAGATTCTATCTCCTGATGGATTATCGCTAAATAAACCTTTTAGTCCTGAAGATACAAATTATACAATTACTGTACCTGCCACAGTAGATAAAATTACTCTGCAAGAAGAAGTAAGCGATTCTCGTTCTAAAGTAAAATACTTTGTTAACGGAAAAGAAGCCGATTTAACGGATATTGGACTAATTTCTGGAGAAACGACCAAAGTTGAAATTCAAGTTACTAGTGAAGATGGTATAACTAGAACTTATACTGTAAATGTTTATAGAGAATCTAGTGACAATAATTTCTTAAGTAATATTACTTCATCATTTGGACACACTTTAAACGAAACATTTGATAAAACGAAAAATGATTATACAATGACAGTAGATTATAATACTCCAGTTGTTTCGTTAGATGCTATTAAAGAAGATAGTACAAGTAGTATTACTTGTAAATTAAATGGAAAAGATGCTGATTTATCTAATTTAATACTAGATGGAACAGATAATAAAGTAGAAATTATTGTTACCTCAGAAAGTGGTAAAGTAAATACTTATGTGGTTGATATTCATCGACCATTAAGAACAATTCACTTTGAGAAAGATTCTTATATGGCAAATATTGAAGATAAAACAATAAGTATTCCATATAAAGTATATGAAGATGGTAATTTAATTACTGAATATCCATTAGACGATATTACGATTGAATGTGGTAGTGCTACTTGCGATAAGCAACAAGGATACATTAATGTTCCATTAACACCTGATATGATTAATCAAAATAATAAGATTAGTGCTTCTTATTTAGACGAGAAAGCAGAAACTACCCTTAATGTTGGAATGGGTACTTACCATATTTCATCTGTCTATAAAGGACCATATGACATTGATTATATCGATGGAGTAGGTGGAGAGAAAACGATTTCTATTGATACTAATTTAAATACTTTTGATATGAATCCAGTAAAAATAGATAATGGTGTAAGAATTTATTTACAAAATTCTACACATACTTATATTGATATAACCTCTGATAATGGAATAGTTGATATCTTTATTCCTGATGATAGTGAAACATCTGGTATTCCAGTTAAGATTGTTGCTAAACAAGCGGGAAATACTACTATTCATGTAACAGGAACAGCTTATAATCAGCCATTAAAAGATACTTTAAATATTGAAATAAGATTTAATGGTAAATACATATTTACTATTGATGCTAACGGTGGTTTCTTCGATGCTTTTACAATAAAACATCAAGAAACAGTTGATAAGGGTTCTAGTGTATCTTTAGCGGATTATAATCCATATAAAGTAAACATCGAAGCAAATTGCGAATATTATAAATTAGCTAGCTATAATACTAGTATGGATGGAAATGGAACATCTTATGCAAAAGATTATCAATTTGAAAATATTGATCAATCTATTACAGTATATGCAATATATGAAAATACGTCAGAGTATATCGAATTGCCAGAAATACATAAACTATATTTAACAGATGTTGACCTATTCCATAATGATGAATACTTTAAGGTATATGGAAAAGATAAAATTATTTATCCAGGAGCAATGGGATCATACAAAATGACGATTGAAAATAATCAAGCAGATACTATTACCATTAAAGGTATTACTTTAGAAGAAGATACGATATGCGTTCCTTATAAAGGTGGTAAAGGATGCTTAAATATGGGTTATTTCATTCGATATTCTGCGCGTGAAGCAAAAGACTTTACCTACTTCTATGGTGATAGTGATAAATATGCAATTTTAAATAAGGATAGCCTAACGACATTCAATAATTTACATACTAAACGTATTATTCCATTCACTGGCAATGAAATTACCATTCCAAAAGGCGATGGAGTAGACATTTATCTATTCTGGCGTTGGGAAGAAGTAAATGATGAATTAGATACCTTAATCGGAAAGGAAGCAACAAAGTTTAAAGAAGATGGCAAGACATTAAACGATAAGTATTCGTTAACGGTTAGTATCGATTTTGATTCAACCAATAAATATTGTAAACCAAAAGGATGATGAGTGATGAAGATTGTTAAAAGAATACTTTTAATATTCGTCACTTCTATCCTTGGAGCAATGTTTGTTTTCAATCTATACAACATGATTTGCTTAAATATTTTAAAACAAGATTTGACTTCTATCTTAGGATATGGTATTTTAGAAGTAGCATCAGGTTCAATGGAACCTACAATTCATACTGGTGATATTATTGTTATTGACACCAATGAAGAACACTTTAACATTGATGATATTATTACGTTTTATGATAAAGAAGGTTCCTTTGTAACACATAGAATTATTTCGAAAGATGAAGATGGTAGTTTTATTACTAAAGGTGATATGAACAATACGGATGATGGCATTGTTAAACCAAATCAAATTGTTGGAAAATGTATTTATCGCTTAGGTAGTGTTGGTAATTTGATTAAAACACTTAAAAGTCCAATAGTAATGGTTATGATCTTCATTGTAGGTGTACTCATATGTATCTATCTCAGTATGGACAAAGAAGGAAACTTCCTTGACGAAGAAATAGAAGAAAAGAAAGTAGAGACAATACCTCAAGTACATGAGGAAAAACTAGAATTTGGAACAACAAGAAATGTAGAAATCAAAGAAGTTGTAATTGAAAAAATTACGAAGGAACAACTTAGGAATACTCAACCAAAGAGAAAGCCGATTAATAAATCAACTGGAAAAGTTGTAAGTAAACAAGCTAAGAAAAAAACAACGAAAGATAATACGAATAATAATAAAAAGAAGAATGCAAATAATAAAAGAAAAGTACAGGCATATAAAGTAAATTCTTCGAATAAGAAAAAAACAACAAGTAAAAAACATAAGAAAAAATAAAATAAAGGAAGATTGTGGTGATTTATATGAAAGGGTTAATGCATAGTAAGAAATTTAGAGCAAATTTGCGTAAATGGTTGTGTATGTACATCAGTGTACTTATACTTCTTACTGTGGTTGTTACTTATTCTAAATATTTAGCTAGTCTTCCGCCAATTTCTGAAAACGCTAGTATTGCTAAATTTAATGTAGATATTGATATTATTGGATGTACTAGTCCTTTAGTACCAATTGAAGTATGTGAAAATGGTACTGAAGAAGAAGACTGTGAAAAACAAACATCTTATATTTGTAGCGATACAGAAGAACAAAGACCTACAAAAGAGATGAATTATCGATTTAGTGTAGATACTAGACAATTAGATGTTAAAACAAAAGTTTTAGTAAAAGTAAAAGTAGATTCACATTTTACCATTAAAGATATAAAAAATGTTACTGATCCACTTGCTCCAGTTCCAGTAGAACTTAAGGATGCATCAGGAGAAAACGTTATTTCACTTGGAGATATTAAAGATGGTATACTGTATATTTGGGATGTTATTCCAGCAGGAGGAGCTCTTCCTAAAGAATATAATTTAACTATCATTTATGATAATAAACAAGTAGAAAACGATAATTATAGCTTAACAGACGGTTATGATTACGAGAAAATTGTAACCATTGGTTATAGCGCAAAACAAGTAATAGAATAATAGGTGAGGAAAGGGGATGAAAATAATGAAAAAAAATCGTAAAGTTAGTAAAGTAGGTTTATATACTATCTTAGTCGTATTTGCCATTGGATTGACAATCTATCCTCAAACTAGTTCTAGATATGATTATAAGGAATGGGACAAATTAATTTATAATTCTAAATTATCTGAATTATATGTTAAGGGTGCCGTCACTGCTCAGTGGAGTGCTGATAACTTTTCAGAAAACGTAGTATATTTTGATGTAAAGTTTGATCGTAACCCAAATATGTTAAACAAAGAAAAAGACGTTTATACTAATCTTTCATTTACGAAAAAATTGTCTGATGGTACAGTAAAAAAAGATGCTGAATTGTGTGAAGTTATTTGGGTAAAAAAAGCATCCACTGGGGAAGAACAATTTAATTTTCCGATTGAATACACTACTAATGAAACAGAAAGTTTTACTGCTAGAATTAAATGTAGAATTGATGCTATTACTGATGTAGCAGCAGATAACACCACATGGTATGCCTTTAACATTGCTATAAAAGAAAAAATCGATGATGATGAATATTCATTTGTTTATTCTTCTTATGATTTAAGCAGACAATACGATAGTAATCCAATTCCAAAACATCCAGAAGTATTTACTATTTCTAAAAATAGTACAACTAAATTAGCAGATTTTATTAAAAAGATGGAAGATTATGCAACTTATACACCATGGGAATCCGTTGATGAATATTTTACTGGTAAATTAATTAATTACTTTAAAAAGTCATATACGAAAGAAGAGAGCATATGTACTTCTATTCCAGGATTAAATATTGAATGTACTGAACTTACGGAAACTGACGAAATTCAATTTACTTTAACAGCGAAACCAACTTTACGCGGTTATGCTAGAACAAGATATGCAGTTGATCAGAATGATGCGGAATATATGTTTATTACCAGTTTTACTGAAGAGGATTTAGAAGAAGCTTTCCATTATTATTTGACTACATATACTTATCCTGAAAGTAGTCAAGCAGTAGAATTAATTCACAATTATTTACATCGTTTTGGAGCAACATTTAAACTTGAGGATCAACCTGTTGTTGCCGGTGGAACAAGATATAGAGTTATTGCTGTTGATGAAATAACAAAAAAAGAAGTTATTTTATACGGAGTATTATATAGTCCAACCAATCGTTTGATTGTTACTGACTCTATGTTATTAAATTATGCATATAATGTAAAAAATCATAAAATTGTTATGCCAGTACTTGATGAATTTGACTTAGAGGATTTGTTCAATAAAGGTTTAATTTTAGTATATAGTGATTGGATGACTGACAAAATGGTTACAGCATTAAAAGCAGATACTAGAATTTATAATTCATATACAAAGAATAATAGTGATAAACAAACTCTTGTAGATTTTGATGATTACTTTATTACAGCAGTAACCAATGAAGATAATACAACACAATATATTATGACTCACATCTATTCTAACGATACAACAATTACAGATAAGGGCGAGAAATATTCAGTTGCTGAATTATCTATCATTGATCCAAATAACATTACCTCTGCAACTTTCCCTACAGTACCGACGAATATTTATTTATCTGCATTAAATGCCGATTACCAAACAGATAATACAATTTTTGCTAGTATTGTTACAAGCCTAAATACATACTTTGCTCAAGAGATGACAGTTTCATTTACCACTGGAAGTAAAGCCACAACTGGAGTATATACAGTGCCAAGTACATATACACAATCTCAAGAAGAGACAAATGAATAAAGAGCTGATAATAATCAACTCTTTTTCTTTATATTTACTAAAAAAAACATCTTACTCAAATTGAGTAAAATGCTTTCTTATTTCATTTCGTTTTTCAATTTTGTTAAACGAGACTTTTCACGAGCAGCTTTATTTTTATGTACTAAACCTTTTGATTTAGCTTTATCAATAGCTTTAATCGCAGTATTTAGCTTCTTGCTTGCTTCTTCCTTATTACCAGCTTTAATCTCTTTTTCAGTTTTTTTGATGGCATTTTTCATTGTTGAATTTACTAATACATTCATTTCTTCTTTTTTAGCACTAACTTTAACACGTTTTTTAGCACTTTTAATATTTGGCATCCTTTTTCACCTCACTTTAAACATACCTTATTTTAACAAAAAAAGCAATAAAAAGCAAATAAAATCACAAAATTTGTAGATAATATCACTAGGTGATAAAATGGAACATGAAATAGACTTAAGTAAATATCAAATTAGAACCGATTTAATTATTGAATCTATCGGTAAAAACTTGCAAGAAGATGGAATTTTTCATCAAGAAGAGACTATTGGTGACATTAAAGTCGACCATATTGAAATAAAAGAGGAATATTCAAATAAATTTAATAAACAAAAAGGAATTTACAAAACAATACGTTTCACAGATGTTACAGACACCATGAACCGAAAAAAAGTCGAGGACGTGTTCGTAGATCAACTTAAGGATTTATTGGAAAAAGAAAAAATTAAAGAAGATGCATCTTGCTTGGTGATTGGATTAGGTAATAGTATGTCAACACCAGATGCCTTGGGTCCTAAAATTATTGATCACATTTTAGTCACTAGACATTTATATTTATTAGAAGGCGCTAATATAGAAGAGGGTTACCGAAACGTATCAGCAGTAGCACCTGGAGTTACTGGAGTTACTGGAATTGAGACTAGTGATATTATTTTAGGAATTAAAGAAAAAATTAATCCTGACTTTTTAATTGTAGTAGACGCTTTATCTTCATCTAGTCTAGAACGATTAAATAAAACCATTCAATTAACCAATACAGGAATTTCCCCAGGAAGTGGAATTGGTAATTATCGAAGAGAAATTAGTAGAGAAACTATCGGTATACCCGTTATTGCCATAGGTGTACCCACAGTAGTAGACGCTGCTACCATTGTTTTTGATACTTTCCATTACCTATTAAAAAAAATTAGTTACCATAAAGAAAATATTAACCGTCATAAGGATAAGTTTGTCCCTAGTCATCAACTGGATTATTCAAGTCAAGAAGAGACCCTAAAAAGCGATGAAAAAAAGGATTTAATGGGTCTACTTGGAACGCTAGAAGATAACGAAATGAAAAACTTAATCATGGAGGTTTTAACACCAATAGGATATAATTTCATGGTTACTCCTAAAGAAGTAGACTTCTTAATCGATAAATTAGCCCTATTAATTGGAAAAGGGATTAATAAAAGTATCCATAAAGCGATAAAAAATTAAAAAAGCACATCAAAACGACATTTTCATTGCCTAAGATAGCATATAATCATCTTTAGAAGGATAGGTGATAAGATGTCTCAAAAATTTCATGCCAAAAATAATACGAAAAGAAAAAAAATTAAAAAAATTCTCTTTATCTTAATTTTTCTTTTTGCGTGTCTTTACTACTTAATTACCGTAAGTAAATTAATGATTCCAAATAGCAATGAAGAATTTCTTCGCCATTTATTAGAAGGGTCAAATCCTTATATGATAAATAGCGAAAACAAAAGTTTTAAAACCAATGTCTTAAAATTCTTATCTTCCATTGATTTTAATCAACCAACGAGTATTTTAAAAAATAATTACCTTGGTTTAGTAAGTAGTAGTTTAGATGAAGAAAGCGATGAGACCCTAGATTATTTAAAAAATCAAAGTACTTATATTAAAGACCCATATCCAAGTAACCAAATTATTACTCCTAAAGTATACATTTATAATACCCATCAATTAGAAAACTATAGTGCTTCTAACTTAGAATCTTATAGCATTACCCCAAATGTAATGATGGCTAGCTATATCCTAAGAGAAAAATTAAATGGCCTAGGAATTCCATCGATGGTTGAAGTAAATGACGTCACAAAAGTATTACAAGCCAATAATTGGAATTATGCGACTAGTTATAAGGTAACACGAATGTTTATGGAAAGTGCTAAAAAAGAAAATAATAGCTTAGAATATTTTATTGATGTTCATAGGGATTCGGCATCTAGAAATGTAACATATAAGGAAATTAATGGTACTAAATACGCTAGAATAATGTTTTTAATTGGATTAGAACACGATAATTACCAACCTAATTTAGCCTTAGCAGAAGCACTAAACAAAAAAATGGAAGAAAAAGCGAAAGGGATTAGTCGAGGCATTTATAAAAAAGAAGGACCTGGAGTAAATGGAATTTATAATCAAGACTTTTCTCCTAAAGCAATGCTAATTGAAGTAGGAGGAGTAGATAATACCATTGATGAAGTATTAAATACCTTGGATTTATTTAGCCAAGTCTTTGCCGAATACCTAGGTGAAATTAATGGATAAAACGATAAAAACTTTAAAAGTTACAGGAGTTATTTTAATCTTTTTATTCCTTGGATTATATTATACGAAAGGAAGCGGGTATTACGAATTTGAACAACATAAAAAGATGACTTTAACCGAAGAGAAGATTCGTCAGTTTGAACAAGATGTCAAAGAGGGTATCCCTATTGATTCTAGTAAATATTTAGAAAATGATACGACTAATTATCAAAATAAAATTTCTAAAATTAGTCTTAAATTTTCAGAAACCATAGAGAAAACTTTTAAAAAAGGAATGGAGAGCTTATTTCGTTTTATTAGTAAAACCATTGAAGAGTAACTCTTTCCTTTTTCTTTTTTCTAAACTTTTGTCAAATCACTTTGCAAAAAAAACAAAATACCGTATAATTAAATTGCAGGTGAGTAGTATGAAACGATGTGAAGTAGATCGAAATAAAATTAGTCCAATGATGAAGCAATATATGGACATTAAAGATAAATACGATGATAGTATTCTTTTTTTCCGTTTAGGGGATTTTTATGAAATGTTTTTTGAGGATGCTATGGTATGCACTAAAGAGTTGGAACTTGCCCTAACAGGAAAGCAAGCGGGATTAGATGAGAGAATTCCCATGTGTGGTATACCGTATCATTCTTATCAAGGATATTTAGAAAAACTAATTGATAAAGGGTATAAAGTTGCTATTTGTGAACAAATAAGTGATCCTAAGTTAACTAAAGGCATGGTTGATAGAGAAGTAACTCAAGTAATTACTAAGGGTACCATTCTTGATAATACCTTAGACTCTAAAAATAGTAATTACATTGGAAATATTTATGATTTTGAATATTGTTATGGAATTAGTTATACCGATATTTCGACAGGATACTTCTATTGTTTCATTTTAGAACACCAAAAAGAACAATTAATCAAAGAAGTGGTTAACCGTGGACTTTGTGAGATTATTGTTAATTTTAATATTGACCGAGAGATAGTTAATGTTTTAAGAGAAAGTTATCATTTACCTGTTACTATTAGTGATGATATTTATCAAGATGAAGTGTATGAATATTTGTATCAGTCGATTAGTGATATTCGCCTAGTAACAACCATTAAGCATTTACTAGCATATTTGATTGAAACCAAAAAGGGAAATCTTGAGCATTTACAAAGTGTCGAAGTAATTGATATTCATCAGTATTTATTATTTGATATTCACACCAAAAGAAACTTAGAATTAGTGGAGACACTTCGCCTAAAAGAGCGAACCTATTCTCTATTATGGTTACTAGATAAAAATAAAACGGCAATGGGAAGTAGACTTCTTCGTTATAATATTGAAAACCCATTAACTAAAAAAGAAGAGCTAGAACGTCGTTATAATTTTATTGAAGTGTTAAGAACTGAGTTTATTTTAAAAGAAGAGTTAAAACAAGCCCTAGATGCAATTTATGATTTAGAGCGAATTATTGCGCGTGTTAGCTATGGAAATGTTAATGCCAGGGATTTATTGCAGTTAAAAAATTCTTTAAGTATTTTGCCTGAGATAAAAAGAATATTAAATGAACTTCACTTTGATAGAGAAATAGAACCTTTAGATGAGTTATATGATTTACTAAATCGATCAATTAGTGAAGATGCTCCTTTAGGTTTAAAAGATGGTGGATTAATTAAGCCTTTATATAATGATGAGTTAGATGAATTAAAAAAATTAAGCAAAGGAAGTAAAAATTTTATTGTTGAATTAGAGCAACAAGAAAAAGATAGAACAGGAATTAAGAATTTAAAGGTAGGTTTTAATAAAGTTTTTGGCTATTACATTGAAGTTAGTAAATCTAGTATTCCCTTAGTGAAGGAAGAGTTTGGGTATGAAAGGAAGCAAACTTTAGCGAATTGTGAGCGGTTTATTACGCCTTTATTAAAAGAGAAAGAAGATATTATTTTAGGGGCAGAAGAGAAAATCATTAATTTAGAATATCAATTGTTTATGAAAATTCGTGAAGTGGTAAAACGCTATATTGGTAAGATTCAACTAAATTCTAAAGTGATCGCTGAAATTGATATGTTGCAATCTTTTGCTACTGTTGCAGAAGAGAATAACTACGTTCGTCCTAAATTAACCAAAGATAATTCAATACGTATTTTAGAAAGTCGTCATCCTGTTGTTGAGAAAGTGTTAAAAAAAGATTATGTTCCTAATGATATTATTATGGGAAAAGATACCGATATTTTATTAATTACTGGACCTAATATGGCAGGAAAATCGACTTATATGAGACAATTTGCGATTATTGTCATCATGGCGCAAATTGGGTGTTTTGTTCCTTGTAAGAGTTGTACAATTCCTATATTTGATCAAATTTTTACAAGAATTGGGGCAAGTGATGATTTAGTTAGTGGAGAAAGTACGTTTATGGTGGAGATGAAGGAAGCTAATGTCGCCATTGCTAATGCCACTAAAAACAGTTTAATTTTGTTTGATGAATTAGGTAGAGGAACAGCAACGTATGATGGAATGAGTTTAGCGCAAGCTATTTTAGAGCATATTCACGATAAAATTTCTGCTAAAACGCTATTTTCTACCCATTATCATGAGTTAACGAGTTTAGCAGCAGATTTGCCACGCTTAAGAAATGTTCATGTGTCCGCTGTTGAAGAAGACGGAACGATCACTTTTTTACATAAAGTAAAAGCAGGGGCAGTAGATAAGAGTTATGGAATCCATGTAGCTAGTTTAGCAAATCTTCCTGAAAGTTTAATCAAAAGAGCAGAGGAAATTTTAAATATTTATGAAAATCAAGGGGAAAATAAACAAAAGTTTACGCAGACATCATTATTTTTAGGACTAGAAGAGAAAAAAGATGAAAAGAATGTGATTGAAGAGAAGTTAAAAGAGATCAATCCATTAGAAATTACACCAATTGAAGCCTTAAATTTACTTTATCAATTGAAAAAAATGATAGAAGATAAATAGACTTTTACTTCTTTACGTGATAAAATGAGAAAAGAAAAAGGGTGATATGATGAAAAACCGCAGTGAGTTAAGAGAAATTATTATGAAAGTTCTTTATCAAGTAGATATTTTAAAAGATAGTAAGGTCGATTATGATATTGATTCTTTAATTAAGGAGCAACTAGAAGTACAAAATGATTTTGTTATGGATACTTTAGAATCGATATCAAAAAAAGAACAAGAAATTGAAGCATTAGCAAATAAGCATTTGATTGATTGGCAAGTAAGTCGTTTAAATAAAGTAGATAAGGCCATTTTATTTCTTGGCATTTATGAACTAGTGTATACCAATACACCAAGTGTTGTTGCCATTAATGAAGCGTTAGAGTTATCTAAAAAGTATTGTGATGAAAAGTTTACTAAACTCTTAAATGGAGTACTTGATAATATTTATCATAGTGAGGATGTTCATGAATGATAAGTATATTACGATTACCCAGTTAACGAGGTATTTAAAGTATAAATTTGATCAAGATAGTAATTTGCAAGAAATTTTTATTAAAGGAGAAATTTCTAATTTTAAAGCCCATACTAGGGGACATTTCTATTTTACTTTAAAGGATGAAAATTCTAGAATTAATGCTGTTATGTTTTCTACTGCAGCAAGTAAGATTAAGTTTAGTCCAGTGGATGGAATGAAGGTTTTAGTAACAGGAAAGATAAGCGTGTACGAAGTTACTGGAGGATACCAAATTTATGTATCGAATATGCTTGAAGATGGCGTAGGAAACCTTTATGTTGCGTTTGAACAGTTAAAGAAAAAATTAGAGCAGGAAGGATTATTTAATCTAAGTATTAAGAAAAAGATTCCAAGAATTCCTAAGACGATTGGAATTATTACAGCACCAACAGGAGCAGCGATAAGAGATATTTTATCAACAATTAAAAGAAGATGGCCACTAGCTAAGACGATTTTATTTCCTAGTTTAGTGCAAGGAGCGGAAGCAGCAAGCGATATTGTTAAAAACATTCAAAGAGCAAGTGGATATCCAATAGATGTGTTAATTGTAGGTAGAGGCGGAGGAAGTATCGAAGACATGTGGTGCTTTAACGAAGAGATAGTAGCAAGGGCAATATTTAATTGCAAAATTCCTATTATTAGTGCCGTAGGACATGAGATAGATTTTACGATTGCCGATTTTGTTGCTGATTTACGTGCACCTACTCCTACTGGAGCAGCTGAGTTAGCTGTACCGAACAAGGAAGATGTAAAAAATTATCTTTACCAATTAATGTCACGCTTAACGAAAGCCATTATCCACAAAATAGAAGTGGGAAGAAAAGAGTTAAGCCAGTGGAAGGATAGGTACTGTTTTAAAAATCCGATGAGTATTTATCAAGAAAAAGAACAAAGTCTAGATTTTTTCTTAGATAAAATGGAACAAGTAATCAAAAAGTTACTCGAAAAAAACCAAAGTAGATTAGATCATTTAGCTACTAATTATATTTTTACTCATCCAGGGATACTTTATCAAAAACAAACTGAGAAATATCATATCATTACTAAAAGTTTAGTGGGCAATTATCAAATTTTGATCAAAGATAAAGAACAAGCCTTAAGCAGGCATTTGGGAAAATTAGAAGCAGTAAGTCCAGTTGCTACGATGAAGCGAGGATACTCAATCACTAAGAAGAAAAATAAGATTATTAAAAGTATCAAAGATGTAAAACCAAAGGATAAGTTGATTATTCAACTAGTTGATGGCATCATTGAAAGTGAAGTAATATAAGGAGAGTTTATGGAAGAGAAAAAAGTTAATTTTGAAGAAAATTTAGCAAAATTAGAAGAAATCGTTAAAAATTTAGAAAGTGGAAATGTTCCTTTAGATGATGCTATCAATCAATTTACAGAAGGAATGAAGCTAGCGAGGTCTTGTGATGAGTCATTAAAAAATGCAACGAAAGCTGTTAATAAGATTTTAAATGAAAACGGAGAATTAAAAGATTTTAGTATAGAAGAAAATAACGAGAACTAGATTCTTTTTTTCTTTTATTAGAAATTAAAAAGGAAATGTTAAAGCAAAAACCACCTTAAATAAGATGGTTTACTTCCTAGTTTTCTCCTTCTTCTAGCATTGTCGTGATAAAAATACCATAGCCTTTTTTACTATCATTTACGATAACGTGAGTAACCGCACCGATTAGTTTGTTATCTTGTAAAATAGGGCTTCCACTCATTCCTTGGACTACTCCTCCAGTTTTTTCTAGTAAGGCCTGATCTGTGATTTCAAATAAAATATTTTTTACATCACTTTTATGGTCTACTTTTAAAATGTTAATGTGAAATTGTTGAATGGTGTTATCTTCTAGTACTGTTTGAATAATCGCATCTCCTGTTTTTACTTCTTTAGGGGAAGCTACTTTTACTAGTTCCTTACTTGGTAAAATACTATTATATGTACCAAAGATACCACTAGATTCATTTTCTTTAATGTTTCCATATGTTTCACTACTATAGAATCTAGCATTTTTCTCACCTGGTGTTCCTCGTTCACTTTTCACAATTCCCGTAACTTCCGATTTAAAGATTTTACCATCTTTGATCTCAAACCTTTGCAGTGTAGATTTTTCAATGATTTCATGACCTAATGCACCATAAATTTTCGTGTTGGGATCAATGTAAGTCAAAGTACCAATTCCTGTGATTTGATCTTTTACATACAATCCTGTTTTAAATGTTTGCTCTTCTTCTTTTAGTGATAGACTTAATTCTTCATTTTTTCCATTACGAATAAAACCAATTTTAACGTCTATCTTATTTGTCTTATTGATTTCGTTAATCATTTCCTCGATCGTGTCTACTTTTACTCCATTAATCATGGTAACTCGGTCACCAATTTCAAAACCCGCTTCTTTACCAATGTAGACATGATTTACTGGATAGAATCCTACAATTAATACACCATCAGATTGAATAGAAATACCAATGTTTTCTCCACCTGGAATGACATATTCTGAATAAGCAAGAGCATTTATGGGCAAAATAAGAAGAAAGAAGAAAAAGGTTAGTAGCTTGTTTTTAAAATTCATGAATTCATCTCCTTTTAAAAAAAGACTACAATATTAATATAACCGTTTTTTCTTATTTTAAAGGAAGTAAAATCTACCAATTTTAAAAGTGGTGTTTGACATAAATTTACGATATTTACAATTTTTATAAAGTATGATAAAGTAATAATATGGAAGGAAGGATTTATGATGGAAAAAGATCAAGAAATTAAAGAGGAAGAAATTAAAGAAGAAAAAGAAGAAGAAATGGTACAATTTGAACCAAAGAAAAAGAAAAAACGTTCACCATTTCGTCTTATTGTTAGTATCATTACTTGGATTTTGGTCATCATTATTGCATTAAGCGCTGCGTTAGGATTTATTAACATCGGTAGAGTAAATAATGGTGATAAACCATATGCTGTGTTAAAAGAAGAAAATTATCAAGAGGATGATAATAAAGTTCAAGTATATCATTTTGGATTATATAAAATTGTAAAAGTAGAAGAACCTACAAAAACATCTATTTCGCTAAAACCATTTTTCTTAAAAAATACAAAATAATGTGGGGTCAATATGAAAAAAGAAGTAGATGTAAGAAATGAAGTGAAAAAAGAGGTTAAAAAAGTTCAAAAGTTTGTAGATGAATTTAAAACCTTTATTATGAGGGGCAATGTACTTGATTTAGCAGTAGGTGTCATTGTCGGAGGCGCTTTTGGTAAAATTGTAACTTCGCTAGTTAATGATATTTTAATGCCATTAATTGGTACTCTACTTGGGGGACTTGATTTTTCTAATTTATCTTGGAAGATTAATGATGCAACAATACATTATGGAATGTTTATTCAAAATGTTGTTGACTTCTTAATTATTGCGATTTGTATTTTTAGTATAGTGAAATTAGTAAATCGTCTAACAAGGAAGAAAGAAAAAGAAGAAGAAAAGAAAGTAGAACCGCCAAAGAAAGAAGAGTATGTTATACTTTTAGAGGAAATCCGTGATTTGTTAAAAGAAAAAGGCAATCAGGAAAAACCAAAGAAAAAAGGAAATAAAACGATAAAAGAGTAGAGAAATCTATTCTTTTTTAATTGATAAAAAAATAAAAAAGTATAGAAATACCTCTTTGATGAAGAAAAAGACTTAGATTG
>CAOKBR010000008.1 GCA_948466735.1 uncultured Mycoplasmatota bacterium
TTCTGTTACAAATGCTCCTCTTTATTTACTCGGGATGTTTCTTTGAAAGTTAACGAAGTAGAGGAGATGTAGTATATTTCTTGGACAGTTTTTACAAAGAATCTACTATACATTTCTATAGTACTTTTAGTTATCCATTCCATATCGCCATCACTACTTTCCTTTCCTATTTTTATATTTAATCTATTCATCTCTTATTTTTGCAAAAAACCACTTTAAAAGTTGTACAAAACTTGACATTGCCTCATACCTAAACAACAACAATTCTTTTTTCATCACTCAACACTTTCATATCTTACAATATTATTTTATCAATCCCTTATCATTATTTCAATAATAAATCCTATAAAAAAAGACAAAATAAAAAGACTACTACTTCTAGTCTTGCTACTACTACGCTGTTTTCTGATATTCCAATCTTAACTTATCCGCAACAGTGACAATAAATTCTGAATTTGTTGGTTTCGCTCTTTCAATATCAACGCTGTGTCCAAAAATCTCATCCATTAAATCCCAACTTCCGCGATTCCAACTTACCTCAATTGCGTGCCTTATTGCTCGCTCAACCCTTGATACCGTTGTATCAAATTTCTTTGCAATATCAGGATATAACTCCTTCGTAATACCACCGACGATTTCAGGGCGTTCATAAAGAATCGTAATTCCTTCCCTGATATACTGATACCCCTTAATATGAGAAGGTATTCCTAACTCATGTAAAATTTTGGTGATAGAAATTTGCAAATTATTGTGGAAAATATCAAATACGCCCATTTCACTTTCACTAAAGCAATCTAAAATACGATTTTCTAGCTCCGTTAAATCAAAAGGTTTTAACACAAAATAATTAATTCCAAGTTCAGAGACCTTTCTAATCATTTCCTGTGCATTGTAAGAAGTTAACACAATAATTTTCTTATCTAACTCCATTTTTTTAATTTCTTGTAAAACACTAACGCCATCTTTCTTTGGCATAATTAAATCTAGTAAAATCAAATCATAATCGTTTTGATGATTTATAATTAAATTTAATCCATCCACACCATCATGGGCTTGTAGTGTTACATCAATTCCTGCGTGATTACTAAAATACTCCTTGACCATGTTCACTAATTCAATGTTATCATCAATCATTAGTACTCTAATTGTTTCCATATTTTCTCCTTCCCTATACTACCACGCAATTTTATTATATAATAATTTTTTTAAAATTGGTAGAGAAAAAATGGTCTAGTTTTGTCGAATTTTTCCTAAATTAAAAAGACTTACTCGTCTTTTGTAAGAATTTTGGTTAAAGAATCCTTATTTAAGCTTACACTCCCTAGAAGAAATCCGTCTAACATTGTAATTTTCTTTAACTCACTAATATTTTCTTCATTGACACTTCCACCGTATAACACAACTGGCTTTATTCCATATTTGTCCTTTACAAATTTTAAAATATCTTCTACCACGTTACAAATTTCTAAATTTGATGGAACTACTTTTGTTCCTATTGCCCATATTGGCTCATAAGCAATGATAATTTTTTCCCGATCTTCTTTTTCTAATGAATCATACACTTGAGTAATTTGTTGGCGTAAAATATCTCGTGTTTTTTCTTTTTTTTGTACATTTTCTGATTCCCCAATGCAAAAAATAGGAGTTATATCATTTTTTAGTAAGCAATTGATTTTCGGAATAAATTCAAACGAAGTCTCTTTTAATTCCAAACGTCTTTCACTATGACCTACCAATGTATACCCTACCCCAAGGGATTTTAACTGGCTTGCTGTCACTTCCCCCGTATGAGGACCATTTTCGCTTTTACTAACATCTTGACTACCAAGACTCATCTTATGAAAAGGGAAATCCATTCCTAAATAACAAGACGAAGGACAAATTATCACTTCATATTCACTCATCAAATCCTTTAACGATCTCAATAAATCTTGATATTCTTCCTTTGATAAGTTTGCTTTATGATTACATACATAATATTTCATCTTTAGCTTCTCCTTATTTTATCCACAATAACAGAAATCCATCCATACTTATCATCTTTTCTATTAATTGCAATATGATAAACATCTAATACGTTTTCAGCATAATGCTTACTACTACAATGTTCCGCGGTAATTCGTGCCTGCTTTGCTATTTGATATTTCTCTTCTGTTTTCTTATACATTCGATCAATCGCATTTTTACATTCTTTCTTATTTTTAAACATCATCCCATTTAATGATTCAACAACGACTGTTCTAAACGCTGAATCATCAACACAAACAGGAACAACCCCTGCCGCCATGGCTTCTACCACCGTTAACCCTTGTGTCTCAGACGTTGATGCTGTAACGAACAAATCTGCTAATTGATAAAAATTAGGAACATCTTCCCAAGGTACTTTTCCTGTAAAAATCACATGATCAATCGTTTTATACTTTCTTGCTAACTGCTCATATTCATCTCTTCCAGGTCCATCTCCTACAATGATTAACTTCATATTCTTATACTTTCTCATTAAATCACGATGAACATCAATTAAAAATTCTACATTTTTCTCTTTCGCTAGTCTTCCCACAAAAAGTAATACAAAATCACTAGATGCTAACTTATATTTTTTTCTTAACTCATCAACCTTATTAAAGTCAATATTTTCTTTATAAAAACGTTCTACTTCAATACCCGTTGGTACAATATGAATATTTTTATCTACATGATACTTATTTTTAAATAATTGATACGTCTTCTCCGTTGGAACAATTAACTCTTTCGCCGTCTTATCGCAATAAAACAAAGTCAAATACTCAACAATTTTCTTACTTGAACGATTAAAATACCCCTTTGTGATATAGTGAATATAATCTTCATACATCGTATGATATGTATGTACTAAGGGAATATTAAACTGCTTTGCTATAAGACGCGCAAAAATACCAATTCCAAACTCAGTATGCGAATGAATCACATCTAACTTCCATTTTTTGATCATTTTCACAATCTTCACTGGATATATTCTGCTAAAACGATAATCATAAATACCTGTTGGTAATCCAGGAATACGAATGACTTTTTTATTTTCTTCAAACTGATATTTTAAACTATTATCGTTTACTGTCACCACATATACTTGATGTCCTTTTTTCTCTAGGGCTTTTTTTAACATGAACACACTGGTTGATACTCCATTAATGTAAGGAGGATAAGTATCTGTAAATAATCCTATTCTCATTCTTTCACTTCCTTAATATAGACGTTAAATAAAATTGCTCCGATTAACATACCCAAATAATATGTTAAAAAACGCCAAATTAGAAGCAATACCGATAATTTTGCGCCTGTTAAAAACGTTCCAAAAAAAGTCATAAAACCAAATTCAATTCCACCTGATGCTCCAGGAATGGGAACAAAGGAACCTATAATTAACACGTAAGCGGATGAGGTAATCGTTTTTAATAAGTTCAAACTCGTATAATCATGCATGCTATATAAAATGAATAAAGGTAGGGCGTAATAAATGGTTAAACTACAAAGGTTTAAGAAAACTCCCTTAACAAAAAGAGCCTTATTTTTCCTTAATTTTACCGCGTTATCATGAAAATCATCTAAACGTTGATTCCAGTTTTCTATCATTTGTTCTTTTTTTCTTATCAACTTCAGTTTGGATAAAAAGGCAATGACTTTATTAGCTACAAAGTGATTGACTTTATTAGAAAAACTTATTAGTAATAATACAATGGCTACTGCTGTGTTACAACAAAATCCAATAAGAATTAACTTTCTAAGTAATGGTAACTCATGAAAAAATCCAAAGAAATAATTAGCTCCTACTGCTAATAGACCAAGTAACACTAACGCGATTTGATAAAATACAAACGTTTGTATAATGATACTCGTTCCTTTAGCTGCTTTTATCCCATCTTTTTTTAATAGATAAATTTCCATAGGTTGTCCTCCAGTGGAAAAAGGGGTAATACCATTAAAAAATTGGGTAATCCATGTGAATTTTAAAGCTTGAGGATAGCTAAAGTTATCTTTTTCGGTTTTTGCTGTTAAGTATAAGACGTAGGCTTTAATAAACACATAAAGAAAATAGAAAAGGATGGCCACTAAAAACCAAAGAAGGTTAATGGTCGTTAAGGTAGAAACAATGGTAGTAAAATCATCTTTAACCACAAAGTATAGAATAATGATAGTAATCAAAAGGAGTACTAATGCATTTCGTCGCAAGTTTTTCATCTTATTTTAGCGTCCTTATCTTGAGGTACATATTTTTTATTTGCCTGATAAAATAAGGAACTTAACTCATTAGTTGATGCTAATTGATAATTTAGATTAGAAAATAATCCTAAGGCTTGATGATTATCTAAGTTCACATTGGCAGTGATCCCTTTCATCGTTGGATGGTGAAAAAATACATATTGCTCAATCATTTTTAATAGGTTCGTCGCATAATGATTTCTTCGATAAGATGTTGGCACGAATATATAAACTTCAACACTTTTCTCTTTTTCCTCTACGTAGCAAGATGCTTTAAATTGATTGGCTTCTTCTAGAAAAAAATTATCATACCATACCTCTTCTAGTTTTCTTTTTTCTTGATATTGTTCACTAGTTATCCCTTTTAATTCCCTATTATAAATTTTAGATAAAGCAAGTGGTTGCTCCTCTTTGGATAAATGCGTTTCAAATTCCATTAATTTATCGATATGATCCTGGTTAAATGGATTTATACAAATTAACTTTTGAACACTTTGATTATGATTCATTTCTACACCTCTTTTTTTATGCTTTCTTAATGGCTTCAATCGCTGGAAGGCTTTTTCCCTCCATATACTCTAAAATTGCTCCTCCTCCGGTTGAAGCGTGAGTAATTTTATCTTTAAAACCAAGTAAGGATGCAGCTGCTACAATATCTCCTCCACCTAAAATGGAATAAAGGGAAGCACCTTTGTTCACTACTTCTTGTAACAAAGTCTTGGTTCCTTCTTGAAATTTCTCTATTTCATATACTCCCATTGGCCCATTCCAAAATAAAGTTTTGGCATCATCTAGATATTTGCTATAATTTACTACGCTTTTAGACCCAATGTCAAGTCCTTTTAACGTATTAGGAATTTGTTCAATCGCAACAGTTTCACTAGAACTATCTTCACTAGCTTCTTTTGCTACAACTACATCCACTGGTAAAATGATTTTTTCAGGATATTTAGCTAGCATTTCTTTAGCAAAAGTAATGTTTTCATTATCCACAATGGAACCTCCTACTTCAATGCCTTTAGCCTTCAAAAAAGTAAACGCCATTCCCCCTCCTATCAAAAGATAGTCACACGTTTCAATAATATGACGAATGGTAGCAATTTTATCTACAACTTTAGCACCACCTAGGATTACAACAAAAGGAGGTTTTCCATTCATTAAAACGTCCATCGCTTCTACTTCTTTTTCCATTAAAAAGCCGATACCACTTGGTAAATATTTAGTAATCCCCACATTCGATGCGTGTGCTCGATGTGCTGTTGCAAAAGCATCATTAATAAAGATATCTCCTAAACTAGCCCATTCTTGACTTAATTTGATATCACATCCGCTTTCTTTTTTTCCTTCTAAATCTTCAAAACGAGTGTTCTCCATTAGCAAAATTTCCCCATTTTTTAAAGAATCCACTGCGTTTTTTAACTCTACACCATGAGTAAAAGGAACAAACATTACTTCTTTTTCTAAATATTGACTTAATCTTTGACTTACCACTTTTAATGAATTTTTTTCTAAGTCTATTCTACTTTTAATTTTACCAAGATGAGACATTAAAATCACTTTTGCCCCTTGTTCTAGGGCATACTTTATCGTAGGTAGGCTCATTACTATTCGGTTATCATCTAAAATTTTATCATCCTTCATGGGTACATTAAAATCTACTCGAATGATTACTTTTTTTCCCTGCAAATCAAAATCACGTATCGTCTTCATTTTTTATTTCTCCTCTTTATGATAAACACTTCTATTTTATGATACCATTTTTTAAGAAAAAGAAAAAGAAATATGTGATGATTTCTCTAATAACATTAGATCTAAACCCTTCATTTTTGTAAATTAATAATTTATATTTTTGAAAAATATCCCATAAAAAAAGACACATTAGTAGCCTCTTTTTCCTCTATAAAACATCTTTTGTTTCCATCCAGTATTTTCCTGTTCTAACCATTTGAATGGAATACCCCATTTCATTATCATACCATGCAACAATTTTAACTAACTTTTTACCGTCTACTTCTAAAACATTCGTTAATAATCCATCAACAATGGCACCATAATGACTTCCAATGACATCGCTTGATACAATCGGATCATAAGTAATTTTTAACGTTTCATTTTGATTTCGTTCAAAGGCTTGATTAATCGCATCAATTGTAGCATCACTTTTAAGCTCTAAAGTAAGGTCAATCACTGAACCTGTGGATACAGGAACACGCATAGCAGAACCTTCTAGTCTTCCTTCTAACTCTGGTATGACTTTTCCAATTGCTGATGCCGCTCCAGTTGATGCTGGAATAATATTAGCACTTGCTGCTCTACCACGACGAGCTTTGATTCCTTTTTTATGAGGAACATCTAGTATGCTTTGATCATTCGTATAAGCATGCACTGTAGTCATATACCCTTTTTCAACACCAAAGTTATCTTGAATCACCTGAATTACAGGCGCTAGACAATTTGTTGTACAACTTGCTGCAGAAATAATTTGTTCATCACCACTTAAGCTTTCATGATTCACATTATAGACAATTGTTTTTACATCACCCTTGCTAGGTGCTGAAATAATGACCTTTTTAGCACCTGCTTCAATATGGGCATAGGCTTTTTCATAAGAAGTAAATGCCCCAGTACATTCATATACCACATCTATCCCTAATTCATTCCAAGGTAATTCCTTAGGATCTTTCATCGATAAAATTTGAATTCGATGACTTCCTACAATCAACTCATTTCCTTCATAACTAATCTCATCAATCTTATAATTTCGATGATTCGTATCATACTTTAATAAATACGCTAACTGCTCTGCGTCTGTTAAATCGTTAATTGCTACAATTTCATAATCATCATCTTCTTCCATTAGCCGAAATACTAATCTACCAATACGACCAAAACCATTAATTGCTACTTTTATCATATTCTTATCCTCCTAATATTATTTTAACAAATTTTACTGATGAAAACAACTTCCTCCAATAAACTCACGAATAATGGATTCCTTTGGAATATCTTCTGATGAAATGGGTAAAAAACTTCTTAGGAAATTAATCAAACGTTTTGCTTCATCATAATACTCTGAACTAGCACTTACCGAATATAGTAATGGTTCTACGTATGTTTTTAATATTGATAATTCATAGATTAGCGCAGTATTAAAAGTAGCATCAGCCTCATCTTGATAAGGGAAAATATATTTTTCTTCACCCATTCTTACCGTTGCCCAATTTTTAAGCGTTGCTTCGACACTATAACCACGAGTACGATAATCTCTTACAATACGACGTAACAAGCGATTATCCGCGGTAGAAATTCGATTATGTTGATCTAAGTTTAACTCAGCTAATGCTGATAAGTAAATTCGATATTTATTTTCTTTTGGAATATTTTGTAAAATTTTATTATTTAGTCCATGAATTCCCTCAATCATTAAGATATCGTTTTCTTCTAATTTCAACTTACTTTTATATTCTTTCTTTCCTATATAAAAATTATACGTAGGAATTACAACTTCTTCTTGATTGAATAATTTTAAAATTTGCTCATCAAATAACTTTAAGTCTATTGCTTCTAAACACTCATAATCTGGTTTACCGTTTGGTAATAAAGGGGTTTCATCTCGTTCAACAAAGTAATTATCCATAGATAACATTTTTGGATTTAATCCTAAACTTTGTAGGCACATTTTTAATTTTGTACAAGTTGTTGTCTTTCCACTAGAAGATGGTCCTGCTATTAAGACAATTTTAATTTTATCTTTTTTTGATGCAATATCTTCTGCTACTTTTAATAATTTTCCATTTTGCATGATTTCATCCATGCGAATTAAATCTGCAATTTTCCCCTTAGATATGACCTCATTTAAATCAGAAACGTTTTTTAAGTGTAATAATTCTGTCCACTCACGATATTCTTTATAAATTTGATAGATATTCTCCCTCTTCGTGTATTCTTTAATTTCGTTTTCCATATATACTGTCATAAAACGTAATAGAAAACTTTTATCATCAAAATAAGTTAAGGCAAATGGAGTAAGACTAGAGGTATTACTTGGCATATAAGTAAAGAAATAATCATACCGATTTTTTAGTCGATATAAAGTTACTGTGGATCTTGTCATGTATTTGTATAAACCTAATTTTGATGCATCTTCTTGATGGGTAAAGTAGTCTATCGCATCCATTCTTGATACGTTTACTTTAGCAATATCTAGATCTTGTTTGATTAACTCCTTCATTCGTTTTTCAATGGTAGCCATATCACTTTCTTGAAGAACAAAATTGGTAGTAATATATAAACCCTTATCTAAAGAATGTTCCACGGTAATATTTTTGTCTTCACCATACAAGTCTTTAATTACGGTAATAAGTAAAAAAACTAAACCACTAACATAAGCTCGGTTGGCCATTCTATCTTTCAAGTCAAAAAATTCGATATAACAAGGTCGATCAATTTCTTGTGTTAACTCAGTATAACTTCCGTCTACCTTAGCTAAAATAATGGGATAGTTATAATCTTGTTCAAAGGATTTACTTAATTCTAATAACGTTAACCCCTTTGGTACTTCTACTTTTTCATCATTTACAATGACGGTTAAATTTTCAATCATGTTTTCACCCTATTCTATTCTATAATTTAGTATATCAAATTTATTCCTATTTGTCATCACGGATTTTGTCGGTTAGTTTTTGATTTGTTTTTCTTTATTTATTTTAAAATAATATTGGGTGATAATTATGAATTTAGTTCCTATGGTCATTGAAAGAGAAAGTAACAGTGAACGTAGTTATGATTTGTTTTCAAGACTTTTAAAAGAGAGAATTGTTTTATTAAATGGTGAGATTGATGATACAAATTCTAATTTAATTGTGGCACAGTTATTATATTTGGATTCTATTAATCATGATACGATTAGTTTATATATCAATTCTCCAGGAGGTTCCATTACATCAGGTATGGCCATTTATGATACGATGCATTTGATTAAAAGTAAGGTTTCCACCATTTGTATTGGTATGGCCGCATCAATGGCAGCATTCTTATTAACTAGTGGTGAAAAAGGCTTACGTTATATTCTTCCTAATGCAGAAGTAATGATTCATCAACCTCTAGGAGGAGTTCAAGGTCAAGCAACAGAAATTAAAATTGCCGCTGAGAGAATTTTAAAATTAAAAGAAAAATTAAATCAAATGTTAGCATCTAATACTAGTCAACCAATTGAAAAAATTCGAAAGGACACAGAAAGAGACCACTTTTTAGAAGCAAAAGAGGCTCTAGAATATGGTATTGTTGATAAAATTATTGAAAAAATTGAAAATTAAAGTTCCCTATTTTCTAGTTTTAACGCCATTTCTTTAATTTTTCGAAAACGATGGTTTAATCCTGATTTAGTAATTTTTTTACCTGTTTCCATAGTGATAATCTCGCTTAATTCTTGTAAGGAAGCTTCTTGATACCTTTCACGGTATAATAAGGCTTCTTTTATTTTCTCATCTAATAGTTGAACATCTAGATGTTTTTTTATGATTTCTATATAATGTAATTGTTCTTGGGCTGTTTCAATGACTTTATCAATATTTGCTTGTTCACAGTTATTTAAGCGGTTAGTAATATTTTTATGATTTCTTACAATTCGTATATTTTCAAAATATAATACAGCTCCACTAGCGGAAAGAATTTTTAGAAAGTCACTAATTTTATCAGCTTCTTTTAAATAAATCATGTAACCTTTATCACGATTTAGGAGTTTGGCGTTTAAATCAAATTGGTTAAGTAAGCGTTGAATTACAATGGCTTCTTTGGGATAATCTAGTAAAATTTCCATATGGTATTGTGAGGTTTTTGGATCGTTCACACTTCCCTTGGTTAAGAAAACTCCCCGAAGATAGGCGCGAATATCGTCGTTGGTGCTAATTAAATATTCCTTGGGACTTTCTATAAAGTTATCTTCTTTATCAACGACTCCTAAATCTTCTAATATGAAGGTTTTCTTTTCTAAAGGAAGCATAATCAAATAAACAGGACTTTTCTTAATAGAAGTTGTTGATTTACTGATGATTTCTACACTTACTCCATATAATTCTTTAATTAAAAGGTAAATTCTTCTAGCAATAAGTACGTTTTCTGTTACTAATAGATCAAAAGTTGGACTAATGTTATTTCGGATAAAACCAGATAGCTCACTAATTTTACTAGATCTGATGGTATCTAGTTTAGCAATTTCATTTTTTATTACAGTAGTAAATGACATTTAATCCCTCATTAAGTAAGAAAAAATCAAAGAACTTAATTTTAGACTATCGTGACGTAGTGTACCATCAATTACTTTTAATAAATCACTTTCAATTAATTCTATATTCATTTCTTCTAATTCTTCACAGTCAATATAAACGGGATCTTTTTGTTCTTCGGTTTCATATTTTTTAGCAATTTCTTTGGCAATAGACGTGTTACTTGCAATAACAACATCGATTGCGTTAAATCCTAGGTATTCATTAATTAATTTTACATGATCACTTACACCAAAACCGTCTGTTTCCCCTGGTTGAGTCATGGCATTACATAAATACATCAACTTCGCATGACTCTTTGCCTTTTTTATCGCTTGTTTTACTTTTTTGCAAATGATATTAGGAAGAATACTTGTATATATGCTACCCATACTAATGATAATTAAATCTGCGTTATCAATCGCATCAATTACTTCTTTTAAAACATGTGGTTCTTTTTCATAGAATATTTTTTTAAAGTTTCGATGAGATTTGGTAATTTGTTCTTCCCCTTTAATTAAGGTTCCATCAATACATTCGCCAACTAAGTTTAAATTTTTATCCTCAGAAATGGGAAGTACAATGTGTTTCACATCTAAAAGTTTACTTAATGATGCAATAGATTCTTTTAAGCTTCCTGTAATATCAAGCATCGCTGTTAATATTAAATTACCAACGGCATGACCGTTTAAATCACTAGATGTTTGAAAACGGTACGCGATCATTTTTTTAATCGGATCATCGATTTCTGATAAACTAGTAATCACTTTACGGATATCTCCAACAGCTGGGGTATTAAACTCTCTACGTAATGCACCAGTTGAACGTCCATTATCAGAAACGGTAATTACGGAAGTTATCTCCACAGGAAAATCTTTTAATCCACTAAGTAAGTAAGATAAACCTGTTCCTCCTCCTAAAACAACAACTTTTTTATACATTTTTTTCATCACCACTAATATTATACTATATGGATTAAAATATGGCGACAAAAGATAGTAAGAAATTATTGTTTATCCATTAGTAAATTTTATATATGTTCCCCTAAACTTTTTTATCCGTTTATAATGTACAGTTTTTTGTCGAAACATGTCAATTAAAAATATTTACTGTAAATCAAATGATTACATATCTTTTAAATAATAAGGTCTTTTTCTTTCATGTTGAAAAGTAGCATCGCATTTTAATGACAAACAAAAAATCCATTTGTAAACAAAAATAAGTCTTTTCAACGATCTTTATCTTTTAATAATTCAATAATTTTTTCTTGATTTATACGAATTTTTTCAATATGGTCGTGCAATTCTTCCAAAAGTAGTTCGCTTTTTAAATTGGTTCGATAATCATTTTGACTACGCATTCTATCTTTTTCTGCTGCTCTATTTTGACTCATCATAATAATTGGTGCTTGTAAGGCAGCCAAACAAGATAAAAATAAATTAAGAAGTATAAAAGGATACGGATCTATTTTTTTTGCCATGTAAGTATTAATCAAAATCCAAAAAATTAAAAACAGACTAAAGCTTAAAATAAAGCCCCAACTACCAGCTTTCTTTGAGAGGTTATCTGCTAGACGATCTTTAAATTTAACAGTTTCTTCATCTTCTTTATCTACATCCACGGAAATTGGTTGATTGATTAATAAGTCCATTAACTCTTCTTCATCTTTCTCATCTAATTGTTGATTCAATAACATTCTTACAATTTCTTTTTTTGTCTTATTTTTCTTCATATAAAACCCTATCTTTCATTAATGTTGTTGCTGCAATGGCTCCTTCACTTACCGCGGTAACAATTTGATATAACTCTTTTTCTATTACATCTCCTGTGGCATATACTAAATGATACTTAGTACGCATGGACTTATCGACTTTGATATAATTCTTTTCGTTTAAAATATCTAAAGATGCAAACATCTCTGTATTAGGAACATGTCCAATATATAAGAAACATCCGTCTACACTTAAATTTTGCTTTTTATTGGTTTTCTTATTAATGATCGTTAACCCAGTTAGATAATTTTCTTTTGACTTTTTATATTCCATAACTTCACATAACGTTTTTATCTTAATATTTTTGCTTTGTTTCGCCTTTTTTATTAAATATGAATCTGCTTTAAAAGTATCTTTATAATGAATAAGATATACTTCTTTAGCTAAATTAGATAAGTAAATGGCTTCTTCAAAGGCACTATTACCTCCACCGATAACCGCAACCTTTTTTTCTTTATAAAGCATTCCATCACAAAAGGCACAATAACTAATTCCCCTTCCTGTTAATTCTTCCTCAAATGATAGACTTAACCCCCTTGGTCTACGCCCTGTTGCTATGATAATTCCGCTACACTCATATTGATTGTTCTTAGTCATTACCTTTTTTACCTGAAAACCTACATCTTTTACTTCTAAAACATTTTCATAAAAAACGGGAATTTCTAATGTTTCTAATTGCTTCATTAACGTTAATGATAAATCCGTTCCATTGATAGATACTATTCCTGGATAATTTTCAATTACTGACGTTTTATTAATTTGTCCACCGAGCATTTCTTTTTCTATTATGCAACAAGAAATGTTTGCTCTTTTTAAATAAATGGCTGAAGTAATTCCTGCTACTCCAGCGCCAATAATTACGACGTTATATTTTTTTTTCATCTTTTTCATCATTCTCATTCCTATATAAATTTTCAAATTTACTACCGCGGTGTCTTAGTAAGAAAATTAATAATCCTACGATAAATAAGATAACTGATACAATTTGAGCCACTTTAAAGTTTCCTAACATTAAACTATCGCTTCGATAGCCTTCAATCACAAATCTACCAACAGAATACCACATCAAATAAAATGCTGTTAGTTGGCCAGTTTTTAAATATTTATAGCGTCTTATGATTAATAAAGCAATAAAGCCGAAGATATCCCAAAGTGATTCATATAAAAACGTAGGTTGTCGATATGCGCCATCAATATACATTTGATTAACAATAAATTCAGGCACTTTATCTTTTAATAAAGCAGCTTTAGTCGTAATGGCTCCAAAGGCTTCTTGATTGAAAAAGTTACCCCATCTACCTATCGCTTGTCCTAGGATTAATCCTACTACAACAATATCAAATACTTTTAATGTTTTTTGCTTGTATTTTTTCGTATAAATGATAAACCAAAGACTAGTAAATAAAATGGCTCCATGTATAGCTAAACCGCCATTCCACACTTCTAATATCTCTAGGGGATTTTCTCTATAGTAATCAAAATGAAAAGCTACATAATATAATCTTGCTCCAATTAACCCAAATAAAATTCCATAAAAGATTAAATTAATAAAGAAGTCTTCATTGATTTTTTGCTTTTTAATTTCACGATATGCTACTATGCTTCCTGCTAATATTCCTAAAAACATAGTAATTGAGTACCAATAAATTTGAATAAATCCTAAGTCTAATGCTATTTTACTCATGACGGTTCCATCTCCTCATCAATGGTTTTAAGATAAACCCTTCCACTAGTAAATTCATCATCGATATCAAAATAGCGATCACAATAGCAACATAGAAATTACTTAACTGGAAATGACTTCCTAATATCCAATCGGTTAACTTTAAAATAAACACATTGATGAAAGGATAAAATAAGCCAAGGGTAATTCCTGTAATTGGTATCGTTAAAGTTACTAAAATGGGTTTTATGGTTTTATTTAGTATATACATAATGATAACTGCTAAAAAGCCATAGATACAATAATAGGATGTGTTGATATAGAAGCTTTTAAACATTAACGATACGCCCAAAAATACTAAAGTATATGCAAAGATATGAATCAACCACTCAATAAATTTTAATAATTTATCTTTACCCCAATTTTGCTTTTGTTCAATGACTCGCAAAGTTAATCACCTCATAATACTTTTTTTAGAAATAATCCAGTATAGGATTCTTTGCATTTCGCTACTTCTTCTGGTGTTCCCATGGTTACAATTTCTCCTCCGCCATCTCCACCTTCTGGTCCTAAGTCAACGATGTAATCTGCTACTTTAATTACATCTAAGTTATGTTCAATGACTAATACTGTATCCTTATTATCTACTATTTTTTGAAGAATTGCAAGTAAACGCTTTATATCTTTACTATGTAATCCTGTCGTTGGCTCATCTAATACAAATAAGGTCTTTCCTGTTGCTTTCTTTTGTAATTCTTTAGCAAGTTTTACCCGTTCTGCTTCTCCTCCTGATAACGTTGGTGCACTTTGACCTAGTTTAATATATCCTAAACCTACATCATCTAGAACCTGTAATTTAGTTTTAACTTTAGGAACATTTTCAAAAAATTCAATGGCTTCGCTAACACGCATATCAAGTACTTCAGAAATATTTTTATTTTTGTACTTTATTTGTAAGGTTTCATGATTATAACGAGTTCCGTGACACACCTCGCAAGGAACATACACATCAGGTAAGAAATGCATCTCGATTTTCTTTACACCATCACCTCTACATGCTTCACATCTTCCTCCTTTAACATTAAAGGAAAAACGGTTTTTCCCATAACCATACATTTTTGCTTCTTTGGTATTGGTAAACAAATCTCTAATATCATCAAATACTCCAGTATAGGTCGCTGGATTACTTCTCGGCGTTCTTCCAATTGGATTTTGTGATATTTCTACTAATTTGTCTAAATGTTCAATCCCTAAAACCTTTTTGTGTTTACCAGGTTTTACTTTACTTTTATAAAGGTTTGATAAAACGGTTTTACATAAAATTTCATTGACTAAACTACTTTTTCCACTTCCTGATACTCCAGTTACACAAGTAAATGTTCCAAGGGGAATTTTAACGTTGATATCTTTTAAATTATTTTCTTTAGCGCCTTTAATTTCAAGAAATTTCCCATTTCCTTTTCTTCTATTTTTAGGAACTTCAATAACTTCTTTTCCGCTTAAGAATCTACCTGTCACACTATTTTCATTTTTCATCACTTCTAAAGGTGTACCAAAGGCGATAACTTCTCCTCCATGATCTCCTGCCCCAGGTCCAATGTCTACTAAGTAATCACTTGCTAACATCGTATCAGTATCGTGTTCAACAACAATTAAGGTATTTCCTAAATCACGCATTTCTTGTAAAGACGCAATTAGTTTTTCATTGTCTCGTTGATGTAGTCCGATACTAGGTTCATCTAATACATAAAGTACTCCTGTTAATCTTGATCCAATTTGTGTCGCTAATCTAATTCGCTGTGATTCTCCACCAGACAAGGTTCCTGCTGTTCTACTTAAGGTAAGATACTCTAGTCCTACATTAGATAAAAATTGTAATCTTGATTCAATTTCTTTAATGATTAACTGGGCAATTTCTTGTTGTTCTTTGGTAAGATTTAACTTTTGAAAGAAAGGAATTAATTCTTTAATGCTCATACAAGTAACGTCATAGATACTTTTTTTATTGATTAATACGGCTAACACAGCATCGTTTAATCTAGCTCCATGACAAGTATCACATTCATATTCAATCATGTAATGTTCTAACCAATCTCTAATCCAAGCACTATTGGTCTCCATATAACGACGTTGTAAATTATTGATAACGCCTTCATAAGCGTCTTTGGAATTATACATATTTCCATTTTTAGACTTGTATTTATATTCGATAATTTCATCAGTTCCGTATAAAACAATTTCTCTTTCTTTTTTAGTAAGTTTGTTAAATGGTTTATCCATATCAATTTTAAAATGACGACAAACACATTCTAATTTTTTGTAATATAGTCCTTCTTGATCATCACTTAAGGTTGTAATAGCACCTTCGCTAATACTAAGTTCTTTATTGGGAATCACTAAATCAGGATCGATTTGTAATTTAATTCCTAAACCTTTACAATCAGAGCATGCTCCGTAAGGGGCATTAAAACTAAAGACTCTAGGCTCTAATTCTGGTAGAGAAAATTCACAATAAGGACAAGCAAATTGTTCTGAAAATACAACTTCTTTCTCACCATTAATTTCAATAACTACTTTACCTTCGGCTAGCTTTGTAGCGTTTTCTAGTGATTCATAAAGTCGACTACGAATTCCGTCTTTGATAATAATTCGATCAACAACAACATCAATGGCATCTTTTTTGTTTTTCTCTAAGGTAATGTCTTCACTTAAATCATGCATTTCTCCGTTAATGCGAACACGAATATATCCATCTTGTCTTAGTTGCTCTAATACATCTTTATGTGTACCTTTTTCTCCATGAACAATAGGAGCCATAATCACTAACTTGGTTCCCTCATCATACTCTAGTAACTTATTTGTCATTTCTTCTACACTTTGTGATGTAATTGGAACATGATGATTAGGACAATATGGCACACCTACACGAGCAAATAGCAAACGTAAATAATCATAAATTTCAGTTACAGTTCCAACGGTTGAACGAGGATTTTTACTTGTTGTTTTTTGATCAATACTAATCGCTGGGGATAGTCCTTCAATACTATCCACATCAGGTTTTTCGCTACCACCTAAAAATTGGCGTGCATAAGCAGATAGGCTTTCTACATATCTTCTTTGTCCTTCTGCATAAATCGTATCAAAAGCAAGGGAACTTTTTCCGCTTCCTGATACTCCAGTCATTACAATTAATTTATTTTTAGGTAGTTCTAAGTCAACATTTTTTAAATTGTTTTCTCTAGCACCTTTAATAATAATTTTATCCATAAGATCTTCACCTACACCTAGGTCGTATTATATCATAAACTTCTTTTAAACGCTATTAGTTTTTGGATTATTTAACAAATTATTTTTAGTTTATTAGTATAGATTTTAAAAACGATTTTTATAGCTACAATGTTTACACAATGCTTCTATTGCACACCGATTTTGAAAGCCTTCAATCATTTTCCTTGTTCTTTCACCATCTAAAATGGTAGATAAATCTTCCTCTAAAATGTTTCCTAAGACTATTTCTCCCTCGCCATCTAGACAACACGGTACAATAGTTCCATCAACTAAAATAGCAATGTGACTTTTTAGCCCGTAGCAATAACCATTTTCTTCTACTTCGTTTTCTAAACTAGGCCATGTAAATTGATTTTCTTTATCCAAAAATACTCTAGGGACTAGTTCAATATTTTTTTCCACAGTTATTGTTGATAACTTTTTATCATCTAAGTGATAATGATTTGCTAGATTATCAATAATCTTTTGTGTTGTTTCATCAAATTTTTGATTTTTTAAGGTCCATATACGGTAAATTATCGTTATTTTTTCTTTTAATTCATCACATGATGAAAACACATCATTAAAATAATTAGGATTTTTTTGTTCACAATGTAAGGATACATTAATATGTTTAATGCAAGAACTAGATTTTAATAAGGGTAACTTTTCTTTTAATAAAATTCCATTAGTCGTAATATTTACAAAAAAACCATATTTCGTTGCTAAAGATAAAAGGACATCAAGGTCTTGATGAAGTAGAGGTTCTCCTTTAACATGAAGGTAAATTGTGTTGGTGTATCCTTTAATTTTCTTTAAAATTTCTTTAAAGTTTTCCTTACTCATCTGTTTTTTTACTCTTTTAGTATTATGACAAAAAGAACAATTTAAGTTACAAAGATTAGTAATTTCAATATATATTCGTTTTAATTTCATTATTCATCACTTTTTAGCTCAAACAAAGCATCACGTAATTCCATTGCTCTTTCAAAGTCTAAGTTCTTTGCTGCCTCTTTCATTTCTTGTTCTAGTACTTCTATCATCTTTTCTCTTTCTTGTTTTGTTTGTTTTTTCTTGGTTTTCTTATTTTGTTTTGTATCTACATTACTTACAACTTCTCTAATTTCTTTTTGAATAGTTTGTGGCGTAATACCATGAACTCTATTATATTCTTCTTGAATTTTTCTACGACGTGCAGTCTCCGTCATCGCTTGATTCATACTATCTGTAATTTTATCAGCGTACATAATTACATGACCTTTAGCATTTCTAGCACATCTTCCAATTGTTTGAATTAAGCTTCGATTACTTCTTAAGAATCCTTCTTTATCAGCATCAAGTATGGCAATTAAGGATACTTCTGGTATATCAATTCCTTCACGTAAAAGGTTAATACCAACGACAACATCATATTTTCCTTGCCGCAAATCATGAATAATTTGTAATCGTTCTAGTGTCTTAACTTCGGTATGTAAATAAGCTACTTTTATTTCTAATTCTTTTAAATAATTGGTTAATTCTTCGGCCATACGAATGGTTAGTGTCGTAATTAAAGTACGTTCATTTAATTCAATTCGTTTTCTAATTTCTTCAATTAAATCATCGATTTGACCTTCTGTTTTTCTAACTTCTACTGTTGGGTCTAATAATCCCGTAGGTCTAATGATTTGTTCAATAAACATATTGTTAGTTTTTTCTAGTTCGTAATCTCCAGGTGTAGCTGATACATAAATGGCTTGATTAATTTTTTTCTCAAACTCATCAAATTTTAAAGGACGGTTATCTAAGGCACTAGGTAGTCGAAATCCATAGTCAACAAGATTCATTTTTCTAGCACGGTCTCCATTATACATTCCTCTAACTTGAGGCAGGGTAACATGCGATTCATCTACAACAAGAAGGAAATCTTTGGGAAAGAAATCAATTAATGTCGTTGGGGTTTCTCCTTCACTTCTTCCTGCCATATGTCTTGAATAATTTTCTACACCATGACAAAAACCAGTTTCCTCTAGCATTTCTAAGTCGTATCTTGTTCTTTGTTCAAGTCGCTGATAAGCTAAAAGATTGTTCTCTTTTTTTAATACTTCTAATCGCTCCTTCAACTCTTCTTTAATGGTAACTAGGGCATGTTGTAATTTTTCATCACTAGTAACGAAAAGACTAGCAGGGAAAATACTAATGGTCTTTTTGTTATTTAAAATAGCTCCTGATAAAGTATCAATCTCACTAATTCTATCAACTTCATCACCAAAAAATTCAATGCGATACCCTGTTGTTCTTTGATATGTTGGAATAATTTCTAAAACATCTCCTCGTACTCTAAAAGTACCACGTTTAAAATCATAATCGTTTCGCTCATATAACATTTCTACTAGTTTTACCAAAATTTTGTTTCGCTCTACTTTATCGCCAACATTGATAGTTAATAATTTATTTAAATATTCTTCTACTTCACCAATTCCATAAATACAAGATACACTAGCAACAACTATAACATCACGACGAGATAATAAGGCACTAGTAGCAGAATGTCTTAATTCATCAATTTCATCGTTAATGGATGAATCTTTTTCTATATAAGTATCAGTACTAGGAACATAAGCCTCTGGTTGGAAATAATCGTAATAAGATACAAAATATTCAACACGATTATTGGGAAATAATTCTTTAAATTCTGAATATAATTGTCCTGCTAAAGTTTTATTATGGGCTAAAACTAAAGTTGGTTTATTTACTTCTTGAATAACGTTAGCTATCGTAAACGTTTTTCCTGTTCCTGTTGCGCCTAATAAAACTTGTTCTTTTTTCCCTTCTTTTATTCCTTTTACTAATTGATGAATTGCTTCTGGTTGATCTCCATTAGGTGTATATTTTGATACTAATTCAAACATTTTAACGCCTCTATTCATTATTTTTTTGAACTAAATAATATTAAACATAACCATTTTTTATCATCTTTAATTATTTGCTGCTGTAATAATTATAAATCCGTAATATTTTTATTATTTTTTAATGATTCCATTTGCATTCCATTCTATTTTATATTGGTAGTTTTCATTCTTCTTTAATCTCTCAAATTCTTTAATTAGATATAATTTAAATTCAGAACTAATCCAACTTGCAAATTCAAAAGCTATATCACTTCTAACAAATGTTCCGTCATCATATTTTCTCAACTTAGATATTATCCCAATTGCGTTTATTTCTCTAATCCATTTTTGTGGTAACTTAGTAAATGCATGTCTACCAGCTTCGTTTTTAAACTGGTTGAATTCGACTAGTTTAAAATTTTTATTATTTAATTCTTCCCAATCGCCTAAATGTAAAAGAGTTTCTTTATTATGCATCCAATTTTTTACATTTTGTAAAATCTTGTTTATTTTAACACTTTTTTCGTATCTTCCTTCGTTAAATCATACAATTGTTTTTCTTGATACACACCCTTTGGTATATCAAAATGATTAATTACTATCTCATCATCTAACAATAAAACCTTATTTGGTGTTTTGTACACAATAGAAGTATCATAAAAATAATCAATAGAAATGGTTTTTATCGAAATTGAAATTTCATTATCTATTTCTTTAAACGTTTGATCAATTACAAAAGCTAATTTTTCTTGCTTTTTATCTTGATATAAATAATAAGTTTCCTTCTCTTCATAAACAAAATTGCCTTGTAGTGATTCATAGTTTTCATTAATTACTACAACTTCACTTTTTTTAATTAAAGATTTTGGAATATAATCAAAAGAAATATCCATCACTTCATCTTTTAATGATTCCATTTCCCTAGAAGTAGTAATCGTTTCCTCTTTTTTATTCATTAAATACTTTTTACTCTCATCTACATCTTTAAAATAAAGTGAAATTCCTTCTAATGGAGTATCTTCATCGATAAAATATTCAAAGTTTTCATCGCGTTTAACAGGAATAAAACTTTGATACCCAGTAGTTAATTTTTTTAATTTGTTCGTATCCATTTCAATGGTAACGTTAGTTCTATTTTCATCATCGATTGATACATGATAAGTATCCATAGAATCTTTACTACACCCAATAAATAAAATACTAAAAGTAATCGAGGTAACAGTTACAAAATATTGTAATTTTAAATTCATCACACTACTCCTCCTAAGGTAAATTTATGACTTTTATCATAGCATACAAATATAAATATGACAATATTTATCCACTATTAAAAACTTTTATTTTCTTAACGTATAAACTTCATTTACTCCTTTAGTCGATGATGCTGGAACCTTTGTAATATCCATTCCTAAACTTTTAAATTGATCCTTTTCTTTGTATAATCCATTAAATCCATAATAAGCTTGAATCTCATCAACCATTAACTTTTCTAAAAAAGCCTGATATTCTCTAGGATTAAGAGAAATCCAATCATAAATATTAGAAGTTAATAACAATTGATAATTTCCTTTTTTAATATCACTTTCTAAAGTAAGTAAATTTTTAAGGTATATTAAAGGTAATTTTCTATATTTTAATTTTTCTTGTAATATTTCATAATAATTATCTTCAAAATAGGGAATAATTCTTCCAGTTTGATAGTTTTCTTGATGCTTTGAAATAATGGAATATAACAAATAATCTACCAGTTGTTCTTGGCTTAAAAAACTTAATTGTTCTTGAATAAAACTAGGAAGATGGGAAAATACTTTTTCTAAAATTTCTTTATTCTTTTTATCTTTAGTTAAATATAAAGACTTAAACTCTTCTTTACTTAAATATTTTAAACAATAGAATTTAAGAACAAAGAAAGGATAGGTATTAGGATTGCTATCATATAAATCAATCTTTTTGGCACCATATAAAACACTAGAAAAATATTGATCTCCACTTCCTAAAACAGATAGCACATTAGCCCCATCAAAATGATATATTTTTTGATAACTTGTTACATTTTCATTAGTAAAAGCATACACACGATGATTTTTCAACAACCACACCTCCAAAATGATTTTTATTTTAGCAAAATATCCAACAAAAATCTAGTAAATTTTTAATAAACTTTTATAATGTAATCTAGCTTACTTGCTTCAACTCATCAAACATCTTCGCCATAGTCTCACTATTGTGAGTTAATTTTTTTATCGTTAAGTCTTCTGCTTTATTATTTGCTAATCGTAAATTATTTTCACTAGAAATTAAGGCATCCTTTGTTTTTTGTAAGTGGTCAATTGTTTTATCAATTTCCTCAATCGCTTTTTTAAATTTATCACTAGCTAGCCGATAATTCCTTGCAAAGCCATCTTTAAAAGAATTCATATTTTCTTCAAAATGAGCAATATCAATATTTTGATTTTTCACTAGTTCTAACTCCTTCTTATAATCAAGGGATTTTATGGCCATACTTCTAATTAAAGTAATCAACGGAATAAAAAATTGCGGACGAATCACATACATTTTAGGATACTTATAAGACATATCCACAATGCCATTATTGTAGTATTCATTGTCAATTTCTAAAAGTGACACCAATACGGCATATTCACAATGTTTTTCATTTCTATCTTTATCTAATTCCTTTAAAAAATCTTCATTTTTATGTTTACTTGATGTAGTATCTGCTTCATTTTTCATCTCAAACATAATAGAGACTATCTCTACTCCACCATCATCAAAATCTCTAAAAATAAAGTCTCCTTTTGAACCTGTTTTAATATCATTATCCTTATCAAAATAGGAATTTTTAAATAATGGTCTTAACTGATTAAACTCATTATTACAATGTTGTTCTAGGCTTTCTCCAATCATTTTAGTCGATTGCCTTGCTTTAAAATCTTTATAATATGCTAGTTGTTCTTCTTTACTTTTTAATTTTTCTTCATAACTTTCTTTAATATTTTTCTCTTTTAATTGAAATTCACTTTTATTTAGTAACAGTTCATTATTTAAACTATCAATTTGCTTATCTTTTTCTAATAAAGTAGTCTTAATGGCTAACTCTTTTTCATTGTCTTTTAATTCTATTTGGTGTTTTAATTCAGTAATTTCACTAGATTTTTGATTAAGTTCTTCTAAAAATTTCTTTTCTAGATTAGCTTCAGTTATCTTGATGGCATTTTCTTTATCTTTTTTATATTGTTCTTCTTGATGAGCTAATTCCCTTTCAAACTCTTTATCGCGAATTTGTTTTACAATTGAATCATAGTTTTCTTCACTAATTTGAAAAGTAGTTCCGCATTTTGGACATTTTATTTCGTTCACTGTTATCACTCCTTTAGTATTATTATAGGAAGTTTTTTCTAAAATTCAAGAACAAAATAGCATTAATTTTATTACAATATGATATAATAGAATACGCAAGACGAAAGGAAAAAGAAGTATCATGAAAAAAAAGATTGAAAAGGTTTTTTTAGCTAATTTAGTGCAAGTAACATTTACTACTTCTATTAATCATGTTACTACGCATTATACGAGGTTAATTGATACAAGAATTTTTTATCAAGTAGATTCTACCCATTTTGTAGATATTGGGAAGCGAAAAAGATATACATCTAATATAAATGATGCAAAAATTGATGATATTTTAGTTGATCCTAAATCAATTACGCCAGTTCGCCCTATATTAGAGAAAATGAGAGCAATTAATGAAAAAGAGAGCAAAGTCTCTTTAAAAGTATTAACTAAATTGTTACGTAGAAATCCTGTTTAGGATTTTTATTTTGTATTATTTGTTAATTGTTTTATCTTAGCATTTTCTATTTCATTATTTGAGTTTTCTGTTAATTTTTGTAAGAAAGATTGTACATCTTTATCAATAAGAGCATAAATTTCATCAGATACCCTAGATTGTTTAAGTCGTTTGATATTTTCTTTTATTCCTTCTTGATTTTGATTTAACAAAGTTTGAAATAAATCCATAATATCATTTGTTAATTCTCTAGAATCATTTTCAGTAGATAAGCCTTTACCAATTTCCCATTAATGGAATTAAATCATTTTTTGCCATTTCTAAGGCATTTAAAGTAAGAGAATGGCTTAACATCGTTTGATTAACTTGTAGTAATTGTTGTTTCATTAATTGATTAGATACTTCAAAATGGTTTTTCTTATCCTTTAATAGTTGTACCCTAGTACGCATTTGTAAAAGTTTAGCATAATCTTCATCACTTGTTGTTAAAGTATTTTCACCTTCTATTTTTTCAAGTTCTAATGTCACCATTTTTAAATACGCTAAGTTTTTTTGATAATAAACAACAATGTAATCTTGAATATGACTATAACCAATTAATTCTTGTGATAAGATTTGAATATTTTCTTCAATAGACTCTTTTAACCGGGAAACAAAAGACAAATCTATCCTTTTTATGTCAACTTTATTCTCTTTTTTTCTTAGAAACCACTTGGTAAAAAATGATGATTTTTTATTATCATTTTTATATATATTTTGTAAGGTTTGATTAATTGTTTCAATGGATTTTTCGATTGGATCGTTAGCAATTAACTTAGGCATTTCGGTATAAATATAATCAGCAGAATGAAACAAGGAAGAACCAAGGGATAAAATACTATCTAATTTTGTAGAATCTAGGGTTTCTATTTGCTGATTAGATAATAAGGCTAAGCGTTCTTCTTGGGTTAGGCTTTCCTCATAATCATATCCTGTTTCTAGTTCAATTTTTAGTTTTTCTAAATCAACATTCATCTTTTTGGCTAATTTTTCTAAGACTTTACTATCATTTAATTTAGAACCAAATAAAATATCCATCAGTAGAAAATTCTTCTTAATTACAATTGGTACATAAGTTATCGTTTACTGGATTCATCATTTTTTCTAATTTTTCTTTTAAATCTTTTACCTCATCCTCTGTCCAGTAATCACTAGGTTTCTCGTGTCCTTTCGTATCCCATGCCGTCTCATCATCAAAGCCAATAATTTCTGATGAATCTACGGTAATCACACTAGGAGCATAAATTCTTTTGTTACCTTCTTCATCATATTGTAAATAATCTTCTAAAAGAGAAACAATTTGTTGATATTCTTCAGTATTATTTTTTCTATCTTCTTTAATGTTATAATAATAAATTTTGTTAATTCCAATGTCTTTTGCTACTTCATTTAAATACTTAACATATCTTTGGCACCATGGACACTCTGGAAATCCTAAATAAACTACTCCACGTCCATTTTCTAAAATTTTAATAATTTGATTAATATCGCGATATACAAAAACATTATCTTCCTCTACTTCTGTATATTCTTTAGCAAATTTTTGATTATCTGTTTCCCTTTTTTCTATAGGGTTTCCTATTCTAAATATAATAGCCACAACAATAATTAAGGCTAACCCTATAATTATTCCAATTCCTAATTTTCCTTTTTTCATTGCAAATTCCTTTCCTTTAGGGATATTCTAGCAAGAATTTTAAAATATTACAATAAATTTAAGGTAGAAAAAACTCAACTTGAGGTTGAGTTTAATTAGAACAATTTTCTCTAAAGGCTAAAGGTACTTTATAAGTTGTTGTTTTTCCATTAAGATAAGCATGAATTAATAAATACAAGTTAGCATTCGATAAATTTTTACACTGGGCACTATAATCATCAACATGAAACGTCACTTGATCAACATATTTTGGTAAAGTCGTCTTTTCCTCGCTACTTTCACAACTTTTAATTTTTGTTTCTATATTTCCACTAGATTCATATAAACTGCATTCAATCTTATCATATACTGTATCATCTTCATTTCCACAGTAGTTAATATTGGATATATAAATTGAAGTTTTATTTTTATCGTATGCAGCACTTCCTGTAATATTGAATTCATCACACATAGCTGTTAAAGTTTTAAACTCAAAGCCTTTATCATTTTGTAAATGATTTACTATCCCCACTATACCAATGACGAATATAATTAGGAAACAACTGGCTAAAACATACCATTTTTTAGAAATCATCTTTTTTTTACTTGGTGTTCCTACTAAAACTTCTTGAATATCTAGGGAATAATCTTGACAAAGTTTTTGAATAATCGTAATATCGGGAATATTTTTTCCATTTTCCCATTTAGATACAGCTTGATAGGTTACTCCTAAATGTTTTGCTAAATCCTGTTGGGTCAAGTGATTCTTTAAACGTATTTCTTTTATCCATTTAGCAATTTTTTCTTGATTCACGGCTAATCACCTATTTTTTTAACGTGATGACCACGAATCAGGGAAATAAATAAATTCCCTTGCCCCTTTAAACCCTTGTTGATATAATTTCATCTGATATGCCGCATAATTATTCCATGTATTACAATTTGGATCATACGCATTATATAACCGACAATCGGCTACTTCTAAGTGTAAATGAGGTCCTGTTGCCCATCCTGTATCACCCATATAACCTAAGTAATCATCAGTTGTTACTACTCTACCAACATAAATATTTGGTGCATAACTACTTAAATGAGCATAAAGTGATGTATAATATTTTCCATTATAATAATGTTCTACTGCAACAACTAATGCACCATAATAATCAGTATATTTAGCACTAACAACACCATCCGCAATCGGATAAATTCTAGTATTATAAGGATTACTATTTGACAAATCTATTCCTTGATGAAGTGTTCCCCAGCGCCACTCATATTCACTAGTTACATATCCAAAACTAATAGGAATTCTAAATCCTGCAGCACTTACGTTTTTAGCACAATCAACACCAATTACATCATTTGGCTGGCATCCTGCATTAATATATCGAGTAACGATATCCTGATAAATCTTTACTTGTTGCTCACTAGATACAGCTGATTCACTTAACGCAATATTTTCTTGTCCAATGCTTTTCATTTTACTATTTAAATCGTTTTGTTTAGAAGTTAACTCTTTTTCTCGAACATGAATTTCTTCTTCCCTTTCAATATTCGCCTGAATTAATCCCTCTAATTCTTTTACCATTTTAGCGTTATAATCCGTTAATTGCTCTACTACTGCCATACGATAAATAAAATCACTCATCGTATCTGCTTGAAGGGCATATTCTAAATAGATATTTTCACCATTAGCAATTTGCAAATATTGAAGTAATTCTTTTGTTTCCCAAGACTTTTGACGGATTTCTTCGTTATACTTCGCTACTTCTTCTTTCATTTTTTCAATTTCTAAGGTTAAGGCTTTCATTTCACTTTTAATTGTTTCAATTTGTTGTTCAATTTTCTTTATTTCTTGTTGATTTTTATTAATCGCATCTTTAGCATTATTGACTTCATTAATATAAGCATTTAACTTATCTTGATAATCTTTTAAGGTTTCTGCTTTTGCTTCAAAAGGAAGAATAAAAACACTTAAAGCAAGAACGAAAGCGTAGCATAGATTAATTTTTTTCTTCATTTTACACCTTCTATATTTTTAAATATTTTTTAACGGCAGAAGCACTACCAATCATACCAACTAGCATTCCAATGACTAAGACAATCGCACTAGCATAATACATAAATGGTTCTGGCGTTACTAATTGGATTACTTTAAAATATAAATATCCATCAAAATGATGATAAAATTTTAAATACCCAAAGGTGATGATAAAAATTGGAATAATGGAACCTAATGCTCCTAATACCATACCTTCAATAATAAATGGCATTTTTATATTAATATTACTTGCTCCTACTAAACGCATAATTGATATTTCTCTTTTTCTTGAGAAAATCGTTAATTTAATGGTATTCATAATAAGGAAAACTGTAACAATTGTTAAAGCAATTACTATTCCATAGGTAACTTTTTCAACTGAGCCAAAGGCAGTAGCCATTTGTCCTACCCATTCTTCCCCATATTTAATTGCTTTAATCCCATCAAATGTTCTAAGTTCTTTTACCGTGTCATCAATGTAATTGATATCTTTCACTTTAATTCTAAAATTATTAAGTAGTGGCGTATCTCCTTCTTTCCAACTATTTACAACACCATCTAGTATTTCACTAGAAGATTGAAACTCTTTTGTTGCTTCTTCTTTAGTTTGGAAATAATAGCTAGCTAGATTATCCAATTTTTTAATTTTCTCATCTAAATCTTTAATGACCTCGTCTGTGACATCTTCTTCCAAAAACACATTAATTGTGACCGTTCGCTCTAATTCTTTAGTGAAATTCTTTACGTTAACTGACGCTACTAATGCTACAGCAACGATGATTAGTGTTACCGAAATACAAGAAATGGAAGCTAATGATAAACTAAAATTACGAAAAACACTTTTAAACGCATCGCGAACATTGCGAGCAAACATTCTAAATATTTTCATTATCATAGGTTCCTTTCTCATAATCTTTAGCTAAATGTCCATCTTTTAATACGATGACCCTCTTTTGCATTTGATTGACAATGTCACGATCATGAGTCGCCATAATGATTGTGGTACTACAAGTTTTATTGATATCCTCTAATACTTTTACAATTTCCATACTGCGCTCAGGATCTAAGTTTCCCGTTGGTTCATCACAAATTAATAACTTTGGCTCATTAACTATCGCTCTAGCAATAGCAACACGTTGTTGTTCTCCACCTGATAATTGATCAGGATAATTGTGAATTTTCGCTTTTAGGCCAACGAGTTCTATCGCTCTTAACGTTTTTGTTCTAATCTCATCTTTCTTAGCACCAATTGCTTCCATGGCAAAACTTACATTTTCATATACGTTTAACTTTGGTAGCAAACGATAATCTTGAAAGACAATTCCTAGTTTTCGTCTTAATTTATATACTTTTTTATTTCTTAATTTCGCTACATTAATGCCACCTACGATAATTTCTCCTGCTGTAGGTTTTTCTTCTCGATACAACATTTTAATTAAAGTACTTTTTCCACTTCCTGAACCACCGATTAAAAAAACAAAATCTCCTTTAGCAATTTTTAAATTTAAATCATAAATAGCGGTAACACCATTTTTATATTGCTTTTTCACGTTTTTCATGCGAATTAAATCCATTTTACCACCTCTTTTACTTTCACTATATCATTATAACACAATTTTAACAATTTGTCGTTTTTTGTTTATAAGATACTTCATAAGAGTCTGTTACCACAAAGAAAGCATCTTTATCAATTATCCTAATTGCTTCTGTTACTTTAAAATAATCTCTAGTTGGAACAACACACATAAACACATGATTTTTTTTCTTTTTAAAGCCTCCTGTTACTTGAAATATCGTAAATTTTCTTCCTAAAACTTGCATTAAAAAGTTTTCTACTTTCTCTTCTTCGCTTGTAATTACATAAAAGGTTTTATTTTTGCCAATACCTAGTAAGACTCTATCGACCATTAGACTATTAATATATAAGATAATAATCGCATACATCACATTTGTCCATCCAAAATAGATTCCACCAACTAACATGACTAATCCATTCAAGACAAAATTACTTTTACTAATTGATATTCTAAAATATTGATAAAGAATTTGACTGATAATCGCTAAACCGCCGTTTGTAAATCCTGTTTTAAAAATAATTCCATTAGCAATCCCACCTATGACTCCAACGATAATAGAAATTAAAACTAAATCTGTCATATCAAACTTTATTACACTACCAATGGGAGCGGTTAAGTCAATAAATAAAGGATAAATAAAGGTAGCCAAAACTGATCCTGATGTTTTTTCAACACCAAGAAAGAAGAAACTAAATAATAATAGAATTAACGATACCCAAAAGACCACTAGCGAAGGCTTAAAACCAAAGGCATAATCTAAAATAATGGATAACCCTGGAGTTCCTCCTGATACAATTTTACTAGGAAGTAAAAATAAGTTGAATAATATGGCCGAAATTAATAAGGCAATCGTTAATAAAACAAATCTTTTCATTAAGTGTTTTTTCTTTATTTTATCAATTACCTTTTTCATTACTCTCCTCCAAAGACTTCATAGGCATCGGTTACAACAAAAAAGGCTTTATCATCAATCTCGTGAATTCCCTCTTTTAATTTAAAATATTCTTTCGTTGGTACAACACACATTAATACATTTTGCTTTTCCTTAGAAAAACCTCCTTTAGCATTAAAAATCGTTACTCCATGATTTAATACTTCTAAAATAAATTGCTCAACCTTTTTCTCTTCGCTAGTAATAATGTAGAAAGCCTTACTATCAGATATTCCTAAAATTACTTTATCAATCATAATGCTAATGATATATAAAACAATAATTCCATACATACATTTTGTAACACCAAAAAGGAAAATTCCACATAAGACAATTGTACCATCAATAATTAATACAGCTTTTCCTAGACTAATTTTAATATACTTAGCTACTATTTGATTTAAAATGTCTGTTCCTCCTGTAGTAAAACCTGATTTAAAGATCATACCACTACCAATCCCTGTAATTACTCCACCAAAAATCGCACTTAGTAATAGTTGGGAATTATCAATATCAATGTATACATGAATATTTTGAGTTACATGAACAAATAAAGGAAATAGAATAGAACCAATAATAGAGCAAATAGTTTTTTCTTTTCCTAAAAAGATATAGCTAACGCCAAGTAATACAATGGAACCAAAGAAGATAAAGGTAGATGGTTGCATTCCGATTAAACGCTTTACAATAATAGATATACCACTTAACCCACCAGCAACTAAGGAGTTAGGTTCTAGAAAGAGATTAAAAGCTAGAGCCATAAGAAATACACCAAGCACAAATTGAATATATCGGCTTAATTTTGATTTTTGATAAATCTTTTTAATGATTTCCACTGGATTGTCTTCACTTTTTAATAAATCCATCTAATTACCTCCTTTTAAGTAACCCTCAATAAATAAGTCAATCTCCCCATCTAGTACTTTTAAAACATTACTTGTTTCGATATTACTGCGATGATCTTTTACTAGGGAATATGGATGCATCACATAGCTTCTAATTTGAGAGCCAAACTCGATATTTTGATGTTGTCCTTTAACAGAGTTTAATTTTTCATTTTGTTTTTCCATTTCTAATAGATAAAGTTTATTTTTTAAAATCCGCATAGCCATTTCTCTATTTTGAATTTGACTTCGCTCATTTTGACAAGTAACAACAATTTTCGTTGGTAAATGAGTAATACGAACGGCACTATCTGTAGTATTTACATGTTGTCCTCCAGCACCTGATGAGCGATATACATCTATTTTCAAGTCTGACTCTTGAATATTTACTTCAATATCTTTATCAAATTCTGGCGTAATATCAATGGATGCAAAAGAGGTATGGCGTTTGTTATTAGCATCAAATGGAGATAATCTAACAAGACGATGGACACCTTTTTCTCCTTTTAAGTAGCCGTAAGCATAAGTTCCTTGCACCCTAATAGAAACACTTTTAATTCCTGCTTCCTCACCGTCTAGATATTCAAGCAATTCTACTTTAAAATGATGTTTTTCACACCAACGCAAATACATTCGATATAACATTAATGCCCAATCACAAGCTTCTGTTCCCCCAGCTCCTGCATGAACTTCTAAAATGCAATTTTTAGCATCATATGGATCTGAAAGTAATAAAAGTACTCTTGCTTCCTGTAACGATTTTTCTAATTCCTCCTTCTTTTTTAAAAACTGATTTTTTAACTCTTCATCTAATTCCATTATTAATAAATCTAATAAGGTATTCATCTCTTCGCTAAGAGCTCTTAAATGATGAATAATGCCAACTGTTTCTTTTAATGCATTTAATTTTTTAATCACATCTTCTGCTTGCTTAGCGTCAGTCCAAAAATTTTCTTCATGTGTTTTTTGTTCTAATTGACTTATTTTTTGATTTAGTGTATCTCCGTCAAAGAGACCTCCATAGTTCATCTATTTCTTTTGCTTGTTTTTCTAACAAACGTTTTTCTTCGTTTAATTCCATTCTTTAACCTCTTTTCTTATCATTATGACTTTTATTATACATGAATTAAGTCAATCAATCAAATCTTTCTTATCACTTCCTTCTCAATATTATTATAAATGGCAATTAACATAATTACAGTAATTCTTTTATGGTAATTTATACCAAATTAATTCAAACAAAAAACGGATTTCTCCGCTTTTCTTACTTGTTACAAGTAGCACCTTGTGATTCATACATAGAAGTAATTCCAGTTAAAGTAATTCTATTTTTTGAATCAACATAATTTTTCATCGTTGGTTCATCTTTGATTAATTGTTCTAAGTCTAATTTACTATAATCAATTGTAGTTTCAGATTTTACTTCTTTGTCTGTCTTAGTAACATTAAAAGTATAACCACCATATGCTTTGTTCATTGTATCATAAGTGGTATCTAATGTTTGCTTAAATGATTCTAGAATTTCATCATCTTCAGAAGTTACTTTTTCTACTGTTTCTACTTTATCTACTGCCTTTCCTGTGTAATATACTTTGTAAGTAGATGATAATTCATATCCATTTGTAACATCCTTACGTTCTAATGTACAAGTCATTGTTTTTTGTTCTTCACTTGCACCACATCCAGTTACTAGGCCTAACACACATACTGCTGCTATACCCATTCCTAATATTTTTTTCATATTTCCTCCTAATAAATTAAACATCTCTGTTCAATACATATTATATAATAAGTTTTAAAAATATTCAATATATAGTTTTTTTCTCTTTTTTCTAATGTTCTACTAAATCCAGTATTTATAGTATTACTGGAATTATTGGTATTTCAAGAGAAAGTGGTTCTGAAGTATCCGATATTTATGGTATTTACAGTATTATGATTACTATAAATATTTTATCTAATGGGAACATCATGCTCATTTGTTCACTAAATCCTTTTTATGTACAAAATAATCATACCATTTTTTCCTTTATGCTTCAACTCCTGCCTTACTCTCTTCGTTAATATTATCTGAAATTGCTTCGTAAATTTTAAGTTTCATTACCTCACTATCAAATGTACCATCAAAATAAGCTTCAAAGATTTCATGTAATAATTTTTTATTGATTTTTCCAGCAGCAACATGATAACTAATATTTTCCATATCTACTATAAATTTAGATGCTATTTTTAAATATCCGTTAAGTAATAAAAATTGAGTACATAAAGATAATGCTAATCTTTTGTTTCCATCAGCAAAACAATGGAATTGACAAGTACAAAAAAATAAATGTGTTAATTTATCTATCATTGTTGGATAATAATCATCATTTTGAATATTTTGAAGAGCAGATTCTAATTGTCCAAAATGAATAGCATCGGTTATTCCTCCGCCACTAACTTCAATAGTAGTTTTATGAATAGATTTAGCCTGAGCACTCGTAATATAATACATTACTCTCGCTCCTTAAGACGTTCCAAAACATCTTTTGCTTCTTCCAGCCTATCTTTTAAATCTTCACTCTTTTCGCCTAAAAATCTCTCATATTCATTTGTCTCTAATGGAGTTATATAATTTTGCAATTTTTCATGTAAAGCATCTCTAAAAGCAAAATCCCTACTTGCCATTTTAATACGAACCTTATTTATTAATGGTTTATATAAAGACTGCTTTTCAAAATCATTAAATACTTCATCTGCTTCATATGAAGTCAGCTTTCTTCTTAATTCAAAATATTTTTTTGCTATAACTTCTGCTAAACCAGTTTCATAAGAAGCTATAAGATCTAAGACTTCAGAATAAAATGTATCTCTTGTTTTGTCTTTTTTTTCTAATTTAAGTATACTTCTATACTCAGTCGCCTTCTCTCTAAAAATACTTTCATATATTTTATCAGTGTAAATTGCATATTTAATATTGCCCATGGCAATATAATTATTAAGGGCATCAGTAAATTCTCTCCTATAATTTTCTTCATCAAACCATGAATTTAAGAAATCCTCATCCCTCTGATTTATATATTTTGTTGCTCCACCAGTTTTTATATTTATTGTATCTATTACTATATCTAAAATGTTTTTCCTAATAACCTTCGCTTTTTCACTTTCAACTAGTAACATACCAATATTTAAAAATGCCCTAAAATCAAAAATAGCTAATGATGGAATAGAATTTGCAAGGTCACCGACATGAATGTCGGTGACCTTGGTATTATATATTTTTATAAATGCCTTAAGTCTTTTTCCTTTTAATATATCATAACCATTGGCCTTAAACTCATCACTGTATACTTCTAAATATCTTTCTAAAGTGCGGATATCAATCTCATAGAATTGTGCAACTTGCTCCTTGGTGAAAGTGATTTTATCTTCAAATAATATTCCTTCAATATTACAAGCCTTTTCAATTTCACCAATTGCATAACTATTATTCAAAATATTTTGTCTATCTATTTGAGAATTTGTTAAATCTTTAGTCATAACTACCTCCACGCATTTTTTTAAATCCACTATTAAATAGTATACCATAATTTTTTTTCTCCCTTTATAAATTTAAAGCAAATATTTAATAATTTCATCTATAACATCTAAATTAACCGTTTGCTCAAATTTTTCACTTGCTTCTTTAAGTGTTTTTCAGTAGTAAATATATAATAATTCTCCGTTACTTCTATCTTACTATGCCCTAAAATGTCAGTTACATCTATAATTTCTACACCTCTTCTTAAACCCTTTGTTGCATAAATGCCACTTAAATCATAAAACTTACAATTTTCTATTCCTAATTCTGTGTGAACAACTTTATATGGATACTTCACAATATCCGTTCCACTATAAACACCACCTTTTTTCTAAATACTAAATCAAATGTTCCCAATAATTTAGATTTTCTAATTGTTTCAACAATCCTATATTCTATAGTTTTTCCATATTTATTTTTGATTTCTTCCAAATGATATCAATTTTATCTTGAGTATAAATATGCCTTATAGTCTTTTTTAATTGTTCTATATGTGGAAAACTTATAGTTATGCTGGATTATAATTAATAAACCCAAATATATCAGTCGCTACTCTAAATGAACATTTTATTACTTTTACAAAATTTTTTTAATATCCGTAAGAATAATCATATCTTCTACATACATCTATTAAATATTTATTTAACTGATAAC
>CAOKBR010000009.1 GCA_948466735.1 uncultured Mycoplasmatota bacterium
TCCAAAAGTAAAGTCCCATCAAGAAAAAAACGGGAAGTTAAATAAATAATTTACACATCCTCTACTTTTCTTGTTAACTATATATTAACTAGGGGAGGGGGAGCTTTTAAAGTAAACCCTATATCCGATAAGGACAAGAAGAATAAATCTTGTTCTTTTTGTTGTTTAAGTGAACTGAAAAATAAGAAAGGTACCATTATAATTGTAAGTGTTATGCTTTTCTTAACGGGAATTATTTTGCTATATACATCACACGCTTTATTTACTGTACCTACAGTAGAAAAATCTGCGATTACCATCAAAGCAGGAACCATGGATCCAACGATAAAAGTAGATGACGTTGTTACCAATAAATTAACAGTACCTGCGAAAGGAGAAAAAGTGTTTACTGTAACTTTTGAAAATTTGAATCCTGTTACAGGAGAATTTCTATTTTATTATATAGAAAGTATTCCTAATGATGTATATATGGGATATCTAGAAAATGAAGGATTTGATGTGCCAGCTTCTACCAATATTAAATTATCTCAAAGTGCTAAACAGACATATTCCATAAAAGTTAAGAATGATACTACTAAAAGTCAAACAATTACCTTAGGTTCCTTAGGAGGATTAGAATTTACTACTTTGGAACTTCCTTCAAATACAAGGTTTATTTCACCGTATTGTTTTTCGTTTGATTATTCAACAGGAACAATTGAGGATTATGCAAAAGATGAAATTTGTCCAAAGAATGTAATTATACCTGATAATATCAATAATGTAAATGTTGTTTCCATTGGAGAATATGCATTTCGTTCTAATCAATTAACAAGCGTAACAATTCCAAATAGCGTAACTAATATTGAAAAAAGAGCATTTTTAAATAATCAATTAACCAGTGTAGAAATACCAAATAATGTAACAATGATTGGAGAATATGCATTTGGTAACAATAAATTAACAAGTGTAAAAATAGGAGATAGTGTAACGAGTATTGGAGATTATGCATTTACTAATAATCAATTAACGAGTGTGGAAATACCAAATAGTGTAAAATACCTTAGTGGATTTGCTTCTAATCAATTAACCAATGTAGTGATACCAAATAATGTAATATCTATTGGATATAGTGCATTTTCTTATAATCAATTAACAAGTGTAACAATTCCTGATAGTGTAACAACAATTGGAGATTATGCATTTACTAATAATCAATTAACGAGTGTGGAAATACCTAATAGTGTAATAAGTATTGAAAGAGGATCATTTACTAATAATCAATTAACAAGTATAGAAATACCTGATAGTGTTACTAGTATTGGACAAAGTGCTTTTGAAAGTAATCAATTAGCAAGTGTAACAATACCAAATAAAATAACAACCATTAAAAATTCTGTATTTAAAAATAATCAATTAACGAGTGTAGAAATACCAAATGGTGTAACAAGTATTGAAGGTTCTGCCTTTTTAAATAACAAATTGACAAATGTAATAATTCCAAATGGTGTAACAAGAATTGGCGATAAGGCTTTTAAGACAAATCAATTAGCAAGTGTAACAATACCAAATAGTGTGACAAATATTGAATATTCTGCTTTTGAAAGTAATCAACTAACTAGTATAAAAATACCAGATGGTGTGACATATATTGCAAGTTCTGTATTTCGCGATAATAATTTAACAAATGTAGCAATTCCAGATGGTGTGACAACAATTGGAGATAATGCATTTTCTTCTAATCAATTAACAGGTTTAATTATTCCAAATAACGTTACAAGTATTGGAGATTATGCATTTTATAGTAACAAATTAACAAATGTAACTATTCCGAATAAGGTAACATCAATTGGAGAATACGCACTTTCTTTTAATCAATTAACGAGTGTGACAATTCCAAACACTATCAAAACAATTGAAAGGGGAACATTTTCTAATAATCAATTAGCAAGTGTAACAATACCAAATAGTGTAACAACGATTGAATCTTCTGCATTTGACTATAATAGATTAACGAGTGTAGAAATACCAAATAGTGTGACAACAATTGGATCTTCTGCATTTAGATTCAATCGATTAGAACAGGTAATAATTCCAAATAGTGTAACATCTATTGATTATTCTACATTTGAATATAATGAATTAATAAGTGTGACAATTCCATATAGCGTAACATCGATTGGATCTTCTGCATTTCGTTCCAATAAGCTTACAAATATAATAATACCAAATACTGTAAAAAGCATAGGAAAAAACGCATTTGAGAGAAATGAATTAACTAATGTAACAATTCCAAATAGCATAACTTATATAAATGAGTATGCATTTGCAAAAAATAAATTAACAAAAGTAAATATTCCAAATAGTGTAACAATTATTGGAAAAGAAGCATTTTTTGATAATCAATTAACAAGTGTAGAAATACCAGATAGTGTAACAAGTATTGGATTGTCCGCATTTGAAAACAATAAAATAACAAGTATAACGATAGGAAGGGGGGTAACAACAATAGAGAATTATGCATTATATAAGCACTCTTCTTCAAATTCAACTTTAGAAAAGATTATTAATAAAACAGGTCGAGAATTTGATTGGCAAGCGATTACTAGAGGTAGTAGTGCAGCAACTTTTGTAACAGGAGTTATTCCTCATGCTAATGGAGATATCACGGTTACTAGTGAATAGACTTACTTTCATAGATCCTTTTCAATTATTTTATCATTTCTTCATAATTTATTGTCATTTTGACACCATTCGACAAGAAGTACCATCGATTTCTTCTATAATGAAAATAGAAAAAAGGAGAAAAAGGATGGAAAAAAGAATAAATCAAATATTAGAAAATCATAAAGTTTTAACATTATATTCACACGATAGTCGAGCTTTCGATTGCTTTCATCATGGTAATGTTTTATTGGAAGGAGACATCTTATTTTCTAAATATAATCCAAAAGAGTTGAAAAATTTTATTATCAGTAGTAGAGAATTCATGATAGACTTAGGAATCGTTTTACATATCCCTAATGGAATACGATTAAAGTTTTATCCTAGAAATTATGAGAAAATCACTGAAATTTATGACTTATTTCGCCGCTTTATTGCAAGATATCAAGATGTTTTAGATTTTACTGCGGTAGTTAATTTAGGCTTTTTTACTAAAGAAATCACAAATTATAATAAAATTCATCAACGCTTAATGGCAACTTATATTAAAGAATCCCATTTATTTAATGAGGATATGTTTTCTAAGTTTTATTTTGATTGGGAGTATCTTACTTATTTAAAACACCAAATGACTTTTTGTAGTGATGCCTTTGTTTTTAATTATTTAAAGGAAGACTATCTTTATATTAAACACATTAAACCAAACTTAAATCTAGTAGAATTTGATGTCCTATTAAAGGAGTGTTTTCAAAGTATTTTTTATGAGAAGTTTACGATTAAAGAACAACTTTCCTTTAAACATAGCGAGTTAAAAGAGGTTTTGTTGCTTAAGAGTTTTTTGGAACAATTCTTTGTGATGGGGATTTCTAATAGAGAGTCTAAAATTATGAAAGAAGCAATGATAGAGCAGGGAAAAGTTTTACTAGATTTTCATAAAGGAAGGATTTCTGTTACGAAAATTAATGATCAAGCATTACCAAGAGTAGAGGAAGGACAATTTTTATTTTCAATTCAGTAGAAAATTCTAGTAAAAGATTTATTTTCGTTTTATAATGATTATGGGTGAAGAAGTATGATGATAGTATTGCCAGCAGATATTTATGTTGTTATCAATAAAAATATGATTGATGACTCGATGAAACAATTAATTAGTATTTTGTATCAACCGATTATTGGACATACTGCTGTTAGTCTATATTATACTTTATTAGATGATTTGGATAAAACCAAAAGTATGAGTGAGGATTTAACCCATCATCATTTAATGGCTACGATGCAACTAGATTTAGATGAGATAGTAAGTGCTAGACGTAAACTAGAAGCTACAGGTTTAATGAAAACTTTTTATAAAAAAGATCATGTCAATTATTATGTTTATCAATTATATGCCCCCATTAGCGCAGCAGAATTTTTAAATCATCCTATTTTAAATATTGTCTTATATAATAATCTTGGAAAAAAAGAATACGATAAAATTGTTGGCTTTTATAAACTTCCACGGGTAAATTTAAAGGAATTTAGTGATGTTACTGCCTATTTTGATGAAGTATTTACTTCTGTTCCTAAAGGATTAACGATAGAAAATGAAGATATTAAAAATAATCAAAGTACGAAATTGCTATTAAAAAAAGGAATAGATATTTCCTTACTCATTAGTGCGATTCCTAAAAATATGGTCAACGATAAGTGTTTTAGTGATGATGCAGTGAATTTAATTAATTCGCTATGTTTCACTTATAATATTGATGAATTATCTATGCAAGGGTTAGTTCGTGATAGCTTAAATGAAAAAGGAATGATTGATGCTAAAGTATTGAGAAAAAGTTGTCGTGATTTTTATCAGTTTGAAAATAATGGAAAACTTCCTACTTTAGTTTATGCCACTCAACCAGAGTATTTAAAATCTCCTCATGGGGATCAATCGAAATGGGCAAAAATGGTAGAAACGTTTGAGTCTTTAACGCCATATGATTATTTAAAAAGTAAATATAAAGGAGGTAATCCTACAGCAAGAGATTTGAAATTAGTGGAAAGTCTTCTAGCGGATTTAAAGTTACCTGCTGGGGTGGTTAATGTTTTAATTGCGTATGTGTTAAAGATTAATAATCAAAATTTAAGTCGAAGTTATGTTGAGGCTATTGCTGGGCAGTGGAAAAGGCTAAATATTGAAACTGTGGAAGATGCGATGCGAATTAGTGAAAAAGAACATAAGAAGATGAAAAAGCTAATTGAGAAGAAAACTACTTCAACAAAAGTTGTTAAAAAGGAAAAGGAAATTCTTCCTGATTGGTTTGATCAGCCAGTAGAGAAAGTAGCATCCACTAAGGAAGAAGAACAAGAGTTAACGGATTTGTTAAAAGAATTGACAAATTAATACTTATGTGATATAATAGGAGCCAATTACGGGGGTAATGGTGAATGGAAGATAGCGTGAAAAAGGAAATTACAAGATTAAGTTGTTCCATTATTTTTACATTGATGTTTTTAGTTTTTTCAACGATAATTTGGTATGAAAGATGTCATATGGAAGGGTTAAAAAATTTAATCATTAAAGGTAGTGAACCAGTGATGATGGAATTATTAGATCAAGATATTTCGCAGATTAACGGGGAATATAAGGAAAAGTTAGTATTAAAAATTACGAATCCCAACTCCCATAGTCAGGGGTATCAATTAAATTTTAAAAAGGAAGAAGAGCAAGGTGAAATTGCCTTATTGGCAAATGAGAAAAATCATATGTATCCAATTTACTATCGTGTCTTTACTAATGACAATGAAAATAAGGAGTACTTAAGTTTGCTAGAAGATGGAATGTTATTAATTCAAAAGTTAGATGGATATGAAACGATAGAACTTACTGTTGAGATTAAAGTGGAAGATTATGTGAATGTAGTTAAAGACCATCAGCCATTAAAAGGAACGATTTCCTTATTGGCATGGGATAATGTACAACCTGTGTAATTAGAAAAAAATAATTGAAAGTTCTTTATAGGTGTGATAAAATAATTATTAGCGTATAAATAGTACTGAGGTGAAATTTATGCAAATTGATATTACATCCAATAAGGAATTTTATCTTCTTGTGGAATCTATTATCAAAAATGAGCAATTTAATCAATTAAAAAAAGTTACCCATCATGGACTGAATCGTTATGATCACTCGATAAGAGTAGCGTATTATTCATATTTATTAACAAAATTTTTTCATCTAAATTATGAGTCGGTGGCGAAAGCTGGACTACTTCACGATTTCTTTTTAGATGATTTTGATAATAAATATTTAAGTTTAGTGAAACATCCTTTATTAGCGGTAGAAAACGCTAAGAAGAATTTTTCTCTTACTAAGATGGAAGAAGATATTATTATATCACACATGTTTCCAATAGCACCAATGGTTCCCAAGTATGCAGAAAGTTGGATTGTTGATATTGTAGATGATATAGTAAGCATTTTTGAAAAAGCTTATGCTGTACGTCATCAATTAAGTGCTGCTTGTAATTTTCTTCTTTTGATTATTTTAAACAGCATCAAATAGTAGTACTTGTCCTCGTAGCTCAGTAGGATAGAGCGATCGCCTCCTAAGCGATAGGTCGGCAGTTCGAATCTGCCCAAGGACGCCAGAAGAACATTTATGTCTTGAAATTACAAGGGTTTCAAGGCATTTTTAATTTTTTATAAAGTGATACAACTTAACATTGACTAATATTTGTTACGGCATTTTTTATGGCACCTACTAAAGATAACTTAACCATCGGTAAAATAAGGGATAAAAAACTATCTTTAAAGTAGCTCCACTTTAAAAAAGTGCGAGAAAGGAAGAAAATGAAAGAAGATTTAAAAGAATTGGAAGATTTGAGATTCGTTTTTACCGATGAAATGAAAGAAACTTTATTCGATATGATGACTATTCAGAAGATGTTAGAGGCAGAAGAATTAGACAAAAAACAAAGAAAAGTTTAGAAAATGAAAAGCAAAGACTTTTAGAACATTTTAGAAAAGAACTTCAAGAAAAATCTAGTAGAAGTTTCAATGGTAAGAGCATTCCTAAACATGAAAAAAGAAGAAAGGAAATAAAAATTATATTTAGAATCTATTATTCTAAATTATAATTAGTCCTACCTTACAATTTTTATTACTCTATCATAAAATAAAATTACTAATAATTTATCTTAGAGTAAATATCTAATTATAGTTATTTTAATATTTATACTTTTAATAATATTTCTTATAAATTTATTAAATAGTATATAAGTAATAGAGAAAATTAAGAAAGGATTCTCAATGACACTAAAAGAATTTATGAAAAGAAGTGATGAGGCTAGAATGAAACATGATATTCTACTTCTAGCAGACCTTATACAATTATATGAAGAAAAATATAAGAATAAAAAGGAAAAAGTGTCAATAGAATATATATTTAATGAACTTCATAATGATTTAATTTATACAGAGCAAGAAAAAGAGTTTATTATTTCAGAGGCACTCAAGCATAATAAAAGAAGTATTAGAGGTATTGCAAAATAATACTTCTTTTTTATATAAATCCATAGGGAAATCAAGAAAAATATGTTATAATATCTTATATGATTAAACTATTCAAGGAGGTATACATCATGAAGAAAAAAAGAACTTGTATTGAATTGTTTGCAGGTGCTGGTGGACTTGCATTAGGATTGGAAAAAGCAGGTTTTGAAGAAGTTGGATTAGTTGAATTTGATAAAACGGCATGTGAAACATTAAGAATAAATAGACCAAGGTGGAATGTAATAGAAGAAGATATTGTAGAAGTATCTAAAAGAGATTTGTTAAAAGAATTCAAGTTAAAGTCTAGAGAATTAGATTTATTATCCGGTGGTTACCCATGTCAATCTTTTAGTTATGCTGGAAAAAAATTAGGACTTGAGGATGTAAGAGGAACAATGTTTTATTATTATGCAGAGTTTATTAAACAACTACAACCAAAAATGTTTTTAGCAGAAAATGTTAAGGGGTTAACTACACATGATGGAGGAAAAACTATTCAAACAATGATTGATGTATTTGAAGAATTAGGATATAAAGTTGAATGGAAAGTGTTAAATGCATGGGATTATGGTGTGGCAGAAAAAAGACAACGAGTCGTAATAATTGGAATTAGAAATGATTTAATAGATAAAGTTAAATTTGAATATCCACTTCCACATGAATATAAACCAGTTCTGAGAGATGTTCTTCAAAATGTTCCAGATTCTGTTGGAGCAAAATATCCAGAAAATAAAAGAAAAGTATTTGATTTAGTTCCACCTGGAGGATATTGGAGAGATTTACCAGATGATGTCGCCCGTGAGTATATGAAGTCATGCTATTTTATGGGTGGAGGAAGAACTGGTATTGCTAGAAGATTATCATGGGATGAACCATCATTGACTTTAACTTGTTCTCCTATGATGAAACAAACGGATAGATGTCATCCAGATGAAAGTAGACCATTTACAACAAGAGAATATGCAAGAATACAATCCTTCCCAGATGAGTGGAATTTCGCTGGTAAAATGGGAGATATTTATAAGCAAATTGGAAATGCAGTTCCAGTTAACTTAGCAAAATGTGTTGGAGAATCAATTATGAATGCATTGAATGGAGGTAATGTTTAGATGTTGGAATTAGATTTTATTTCAAGAGAAGATTTTAAAAATCATGTTGCTAATACAATTAAAACTTATGATAATACATTGAAAAGTATTGACCTTCAAAGTTTTAATAGTAACATAATAGACCCTATTAAATTAACTTTTGATAGCAAGGTTTATAGAAAAAGTATTGAAGAAGTAATTGAAAATGAACTTGTTAGACAAAGGGATAAAACAAATACAAATGCAATCGGTTATTTTCATCAAAATCTTTTTAAATACATTAAAAATTGTGAGGTTCCACAGGCGGGATTTGATGTTATATATACTAAACCAGATGGCAGTAAAATTTATGTAGAGATGAAGAACAAACATAATACAATGAATTCTTCTTCATCACAAAAGACATATATGAGAATGCTTAATCAGATTTTAACAGAAGATAATTGTAATTGTTACTTGGTTGAAATAATTGCCAAAAGAAGTCAGAATATTACATGGGCAGTATCACTTGATTCGGACAGAGTATCAAACGATAGAATTAAAAGAGTATCAATAGATAAATTTTATGAAGAAGTGACTGGCAATAAAAATGCATTCTACCTTATTTGTAAAGCCTTACCAACAATAGTAGATGAAATCATCAGTGAAAATTCTGGAATGAGTGTTGAAAAAGATTCTGTTATTGAAGAGTTAAAAGAAAAAAATCCAGATGTTTTGAAATCCTTATATTTACTTGCATTTAGTACATACGAAGGATTTAAAGAAGAATGCGAGTAATAACTTTAAAACAACCTTGGGCATCACTTGTTGCAAATGGATATAAGATATATGAATTTAGAAAAATGAATTATTCATACAGAGGTAAAATTTTAATTCATGCTGGTAAGGGTATTGATAAAGAGGCCATGAATAGAGTTAAAAAACTAAATTTAGAATATCCTCAATCACAGATTGTAGCAGAAGTTGAGATTGAAGATGTGATTGAAGTAGATGAAGATTTTAATAAGTACATAAACAACTTGAACTCGATAGTGTATGGGAAAAATAAAATTCGTGGTGGATATGCTTGGAAGTTAAAGAATATTAAAAGGATAGAATCTTCTAAAAAAATAAATGGAAAGCAAGGAATATGGTATATAGAACTAGAACAACTTTAACAGAGTTGTTTTTTCTATGAACAAAAATTGTATTTTTGAATCTACTTATCTACTATTAAGTATATATTACAGAGGGGTATTATATATATAATCTTAAATATAATGGAACTTAGAGTAATAAAATAATATATATCCAAGTTCTAATAATACAAGTATCACTAATAAATGGATAATTATCCTTTCATTAGATATATTAGTTATATAATATATAGTAATAAAACTTTCTATAAAGTATTCTGTAATATAATTTTAAAGAAACAATTAAATAACCCTTTATTATTAGTTATATTGACCTTAGTTTGTTTCTGATATGTCAAAAATGGATTTTAATTTATACTAAACCCACCCTGTATGAAACAATTTCTATTATCCTCCTGTTCGATTTATTTTAAAGTGAAGGACGGATCGAGATAATCACTAAAATTGTAAAATTTGACTCGGTCAAAATAGGTATATATACTACGATATACTTTTTTAAGTTTTTGCTTTGCTCAACTATTTAATAGGAAATAAATTATGAAAAATTTATCTATTTATAGAAAATCTTTAGCGATATTACTAGTTTCTACCATTACTTTATGTGGATGTAATAGTAGTAAAGATGAAAAGAAAAAGCAACAAAGCAAATCGTAAGGTAAAAAAATAAAAAACAATAGAGCATCAAAAACTTGACTTCTTTTTGAAATTTCGCTATAGTAAGGTGGTATTATCAATATGGGTGAAAAAGGAGAATGATTAAAGTATGGAAAAAGCAAAAGTTTATTTTACAAGAGAAATCACACCAGAGAATTTAGTTATGTTATATGAAAAATTAGGTCGTCCATTAACAGGAAAAGTAGCGGTTAAATTACATTCTGGTGAAGATGGTAATCAAAATTATATGAAACCTGAATTTGTAAAAGACATCATTAATCATATTAATGGAACGGTAGTAGAATGTAATACAGCCTATGAGGGAGCTAGAAATACAACAGAAAAACACATTGAGTTAATGGAAAAGCACGGTTGGAGTAAATATTTTAATGTTGATATTTTGGATTCTGATGGTGAAGAAGTATTAGAAAATCCAAATGGCGAAATGATTAAGAAAAACTATGTAGGATCTAAGATGAAAAATTATGATTCGATGTTAGTACTATCCCATTTTAAAGGTCATCCAATGGGAGGATTCGGTGGAGCTATAAAGAATTTATCCATTGGACTAGCATCATCTCACGGAAAAAGTTATATCCATAATTCAGGTGTAGAAGATGGGGATATGTTTAAATCAGACCACGATTCTTTCTTAAAATCTATGGCGGACTCTGCTAAGACAATCACAGACTTTTATCAAGATAAAATTGTCTATATCAATGCTATGGTTAATATGTCAGTTGATTGCGATTGTTGTCGTGTGGCAAAAGATCCATGTATGAAAGATATTGGACTTTTAGCATCACTTGATCCAGTGGCACTAGATCAAGCTTGTGTGGATTTAGTCTATCAATCAAATGACCCAGGACGTGATGAATTAGTTGATAGAATCGAATCAAGAAACGGACTTCTAACCATAGAAAGTGCAGAAAAGCAGGGAATGGGAAGTAGAAGTTACGAATTAATAGAAATTGAGGAGTAATCTTCTTTTTTTCTTTTCCAAATTAAATTCTTTTGCTATAATAAAAAATAGGAAAGAGGGAGAGAAAAATGGAGGAAAATAAAAATAATCCTATTGAAGATCATCACTCACAACTTACATTTTGTAATGTTAAGCAAACTCGGTTAAATGAACAAGAAGAAAATACTAAAGCACCAGTAAATCCTTTAGAAAATAATCCATTAAATATCGATTTTAACAAAATAGCAACAAACGCGAAAACAAAACTAGATACTGTTGTAAAAACAACTGACTCCACTAATCAATTTACAAAAGAGGATATTGAAGCGAATCGCATAAAAGCCCTACTTAGTTATGTGTTTGCGCCGATTCCTTATTTAGATAAGAATAGTTCACCTTTTACTAAGTATCACGCTTGTCAAGGGATGAACCTATTTATCGTTGTCGTTGGCTACTTTTTATTAAGAATTATTTTAACCACGTTAATTAAAGAACAACAAATCTGCGCTATTGCATCAGGAAATGAAATTTTTTGTCGTATGACACCAAGTTGGGTATTAATTCCTTTAAATATCATTGGACTACTCTTAACAGCACTTGCAGTAGTTGGTGTTTGTAACGTATTATTGGGAAAAGCTGTAGCGCTTCCTTTAGTGAGTAAATTAAACTTATTTAAAATAGAAAGCTAGCATCTACTTTTATTCATGAAGTTTTATTTTCCATCATAAAATGAAATGAAAGGAAGATATGAATGATTAATAAACAAAGTTTGTGGTTTTTAACCTTATTTAGTTTGATTTTAGTACTTAGTATTTACTATATCACAATGCCAAATGAACTTCTTTTAAGTAATAATAACTCTTACGTTGATAAAGATGGAAAAAAAGATAGTGATGAAAACAATTCCTCTAATGATGATAAAACGAAAGTGACCATTAATGAAAGTGAGTATTTAACAGCAATGCGTGTAAACTGGGAGGAAGAACGACAAGAAGCCATTAAAGAATTACAAAGTAAATTAACTAGTGCTGATGCTACGGTAGAAGAGAAAAATGAGGCGTATGAGCAAATTAAATATTTAGAGCAAATGAAAGGAACCGAAGAAAAGCTAGAAGAGAAAATTAAAAGTAAGTACAACTTAAATAGTTTTGTTAGTATTCAAGATAGTAAAATTAATGTTATCGTATCATCAAGTGAACATAATAGTGAGTTAGCCAATAACATCATGAGAACCCTTCAAGAAGAGTTTAATACCAAAGTCTATATCACGGTAAAATTTCAAGCTTAACTAAACACCAGTGGTATCAAATTTAGGAATAAAGCTTTCACTTTGCGTTTTTCCTTCTTGCATATAAGCATTTTTTACCCCAAGGTCTAGAGCGTAATCAATTAACTCGTCATAATCTTTTTGATCAACTACTTGGTTAAGAGGGGGAATATTCCTAACCTCTATTAAGGGGGTATATTGATTCATGATACTAAGATAAATATCATCACCATATTTTTGATATAAATAGGCGATGATTTTCTTGGCATCATTTAATCGTGTAGGAAGAAGTAAATGTCTTACCATTAATCCTTTTATCATTATTCCATCATCATTAAAAATAGGACTTCCAACTTGTTTATACATCATATCAATAGCAAGCTTAGCTTTTTCGACATAATCTCCTGCTTTAGAATATTGATAAGCTAACTCATTGGAATAATATTTAAAGTCAGGTAAGTAAATATCGATTAGTCCATCTAGTAGTTTTAATGTTTCAAGTGATTCATAGCCACTGCTATTATAGACAATAGGTAGAGTTAATCCATTTTGTTTGGCTAATTTTAAAGCTTCAATTATCGATGGTACAAAGTGTGTTGGGGTAACTAAATTAATATTATTAGCTCCTTGTTTTTGTAAAGATAAGAAAATGTCTGCTAAGTGTTTAGTAGTAATTTCCTTGCCAAAGTTTTCTTCACTAATTTCATGGTTTTGACAGTAAATACATTTTAGGGAACAACTAGAAAAAAATACTGCGCCACTACCGTTGGTTCCTGATAAACAAGGCTCTTCAAAAAAGTGTAGGCTTGCTCTTGCTACTTTGAGCCTACTAGAATTTTTGCAAAAGCCCAGTTGTCCTTCTAGCCGGTTTACCTTACATTCTCTAGGACACAATTTACATTCTTGATATTCTATCATGATACTTACCTCATTTCATGATTTATTCTATCACGCCTTATCATTCATTACAACAACTAAAAAACTTATTAAGAGTCAAAAAAAGTATTGAGTATTGATGATTTTGTTGTTACAATGAATATGTATTAGCGAACTTGCCATGAATAGTTAATACTTACAATTTAGTCGATAATTTATATTTTTAGGCAAGAAAAATAAATCTATTCGAGATATACCTTTTTGGGGTATATCTTTTTTTGAAGGGAGGAAAGAATAAAGAATTTAGTAGAAAATAAAGGATAAAATATCTAATATTTAGAAAAATATAATAATCAAATAGGAAAGATTGGAGTTTATGAATAAAGATAAGACAAAAATAGAAATAGTAGTTAATGAATAAAAAATTAATGTGATAAGAATTGATAATATGGAATATATATCACCTACTGATTTAGCAAGATATGCTGATGAAGATGAACCAAGATACCCTATCCAAAACTGGATGCGAAATAAAGAGGTTATTTCTTATTTAGGATTATGGGAAAGTATCCATAATGAAAATTTTAAAGGGGGCGAATTCGCTATGTTTAAAAATGAAGCAGGAAGTAATAAGTTTAGAATATCACCACAAAAATGGATTAAAGAAACGAAAGCCATTGGTATGATAACTAAGGTAGGTATGACGGAGGAACGTTTGCTCACTCAGATATTGCCTTTGAGTTTGCTAGCTGGCTAAGTCTAGAATTTAAATTGTATGTGATTCAAGAATTTCAAAGACTAAAGAAAAAAGAATGTAATGAAAATAAATTAAATTGGCAGGCTAATAGAGTTTTAGCAAAAGTAAATTACATAGTACATACTGATGCAATTAAAAATTATCTTGTTCCCACACTTAACGAACAGCAAAAGCAATTTATTTATCAAGAAGAAGCTGATGTCATCAATGTTGCATTATTTGGAATGACAGCAAAGGAATGGAGCAAAAATAATCCTCATCTTGTTACTAAAGGAAATATTAGAGATTATACTGATTTACTACATTTAGTGATATTAAATAATTTAGAAAACGTGAATACTGGATTAATAAAAATGAATTTATCGCAAAGTGAAAGGTTAGTCAAATTAAATCATATGGCAAAAAGACAAATGGAATTGTTAAGAGGTAACAAATCACTCAATCATTTAGCTTATACGGAAAATAAAACAAACATGGAATTTTAAACGCGTCGAATTCGACGCGTTTAAAATTTATAGACACATTTACAAAAATAAGAAGGAAGGTTTTAGACATGCTTTTTAACGTATTTTTTTCTAAAATAAAATATTTTGGCTTGAATTTTAGGAAATTTAGGAAATTCTACCAAAAAAAATTGCATATTTTAAGGCCGTATGCTATAATCTATATTGTGATGTAATCACTGGAACTTATAGCATTTGCGTCCTCTTCTTAATTGGTTAGATAAAGGAACAGTTAATCCGTAAGTCCAAATTGAATTAAGGAGGGATACTATGCCAGAATATCAAGACAAAACAATCAAATGTGTAGATTGTGGAAATGAATTCCTATTTACTGCACGTGATCAAGCTTTCTACGCTGAACAAGGTTTTACAAACGAACCAAAAAGATGTAGAGAATGTCGTAATAAGAGAAAAGCTGAAAAACAAGCTAATCGCTCAGATAACCAAAGAAATTAATAGAAATCAAGATGCCATTTGGTGTCTTTTTTCTTTTTAGGAGGATTTATGCACTATAAAAAAGTAAAAGGAATTTTATCTACTTCTAATGGGATGAATTTATATCGAGGATGTTCTCATGGATGTATCTATTGTGATTCTAGAAGTAAGTGTTATCATATAGAACATGATTTTTGTGATATTGAAGTAAAAGAAAATGCTATAGAATTATTAGAAGCAAAATTAATAAGTAAAAAAAATCATTGTATGATTGGAACAGGGAGTATGTGTGATCCTTATATTCCTTTAGAAAAAGAGTTAAAATATACAAGAAAAACACTAGAGTTAATTGATAAATATCACTTTGGGGTAACAATTTTAACTAAATCGGATTTAATTTTAAGAGATTTAGACTTACTAGAGAAAATCAATCAACAAACCAAATGTGTCGTACAAATGACGTTAACTACCTATGATGAAGAACTTTGTAAAATGATTGAACCAAATGTAGCAACAACAAAGACAAGATTTGAAGTATTAAAAGTGATGAGAGATCATCATATTCCAACAGTAGTATGGTTATGCCCCATCTTACCATTTATTAATGATACTAAGGAAAACTTGATGGGAATATTAAATTATTGTATTGAAGCTAAGGTAAAAGGAATTATTTGTTTTGGTATTGGGTTAACTTTACGAGAGGGAAATAGAGAATACTTTTATTCTAAGTTAGATGAACATTTTCCTAAAATGAAGGAACTTTATCAAAAATATTACAAAGATGCTTATGAAGTAGCAAGTCCAAAGAATGAAGAATTAATGAATTTATTTTATGATGTTTGTAAGAAGAATAATATTGAAACTAATATCAAGAAGATTTTTGCTTATTTACATGAGCCTCCTAAAGAAAAATTAGAGCAATTAACGTTATTTTAAGGAAAAGGGTTGCATTTTTATTAATTTTCTTTATAATAGAAAATTAAAAGAGGAGAGATTAAGCTATGCAAAAAGAATTCAGAATGAGGATTTAATGTCTTTACCTAATTTATTTGTTTTTTAATTTTATGATAAAATTTGTGCTAGATGGTGGAATTTTTTTTAAAGTTTGCTTATAATAGATATGGATGTGATAGAATGAAATATTACTGTATAGGAATTAAAGGTGCTGGGATGAGTACTTTAGCTCAAATTTTATTTGATTTAGGTCATGAAGTATCAGGATATGATGATACAATAGAATATAAATTTACTGAAGAAGGTTTGAAAAAAAGAAACATTCCTATTTATCATGATCAATCACATGAAATAGATAAAGATACGATTGTAACTTTCTCGAAAGCCTTTTCTATGGATCATAAAGAAATCAAAAGAGTAAAAGAATTAGGGCTAACCATTGAATCATATCATGACTTATTAGGAAAATTAACCAAGGAATTTAAAACGATCGCTGTTAGTGGAACACACGGAAAAACAACGACTAGTTCTTTAATTACCCATATTTTAAAAAAGCATAAAGGAGTAAATTACTTTATTGGTGATGGCACAGGGTACGCATCACGTGAAAATTCTTTATTTGTTATTGAATCTTGTGAATACCAAAAACACTTTTTAGCCTATTATCCTACTGTTGCTGTTATTACCAATATTGAACTAGAACATACCGAGTGCTATGATGGAATAGAAGATATCATTCATACTTTTGAAACGTTTGCGAATAAAGCAGAATTAGTAGTAGCCTGTGGTGATGATCAAAATGTTCGCAAAATGAATATCAAAGGAAAAACCATTTACTATGGATTTCAAGAAGATAATGACCTAGTGGCAAAAAATATTTACTTTAATCAAAAGGGTAGTAGTTTCGATGTTTATTTGCATCAAAAGTTTTATGGACACTTCGATTTACCATTATATGGAGAGCATATGGTGTTAAATACTTTAGCTACTATTGCTGTATGTAATTTAGAAGAAGTTACAAAAGAAGAAATTCACGATGAATTACTAACTTTTGTCAATGCTAAACGACGTTTTAAAGAAGAAGTAGTAGGGGATAATATCATTATTGATGATTATGCTCATCATCCAACAGAAATAGCAGTGACCATTAAAGCAGCAAGACAAAAATATCAAGATAGAGAAATTGTCGCAGTATTTAAACCTAATACTTATTCTAGAACAAAAGAAATGTATTCGTGGTTTGCTGATGTTTTAAATCTAGCCGATGTAAGTTATGTTACCCCAATTGATTGCAATCGAGAAAAAAAAGAAGATTATGATAATGTTACATCAAACTTAATTATTGATAAACTAAATAATGGCTACCTTTTAAAAGAAGAAGATGTATCTATATTAAAAAAACACAACCACGCAGTTATTTGTTTTATGAGTTGTGCAGATGTTAGCCATTTGATAAAAAACTATAAAAAGCTTTATGAATAGAAAAAAATGTTAGGAAGTATTTATTCCTAATGTTTTTGTTATCTTATTTAATAGTGATAGTCTATTAAATAAATGAAAACATTAAAAAAAAGAAAATTGATTTTCCAGTTGTAGAATTCAAACCGTGGGAAAAACTCCTTTAGTAGAGGAAACAAAAGAAGAACTAATTTTTTTAGAATTAGCTGATGAATTATGTAAAATGTTACATGGCGATTTTTTTGTAGAGCAGTTTATATGCCTTATTATCAATATGATATAGTTACTCTCGATACTCTTTTTAATGAAACAAAAAAGATAAAATAAATTTTTATTGATAATGCGTGATATATATAATTAGTTGATTTATTTTCTTCGCATATTTTATTATTAGATAGAGATAATTTATCAAAAATAGTAAAGTAAGAAAAGAGGTGAAAAACAATGAAATATATATCACCAAGTGAATTTAGCCGAATTGCAATAGAAAAAGGTGCTATGGATATTGATGGAGCATACGGATATCAATGTGTAGATTTATTTTTATATTATACCAAGTTATGTTTTGATTTCACTTGTAGAGGTAATGCTGATGATTTTTTTCTGGAAAGATACACTAATGGATTATTAAATTATTTTGATGTAGTAGAGGGAGTAATAGAAGATTACCATAAATTAGAAGATGGAGATTGGGTATGCTGGGGTAGTTGTTATCATGCACCCAATTCTCATGTTGCAATGTTTCGTCATGATGCTGGAAATAATTTTGGCATATTCCTTGGACAAAATCAAGATGGTGTAGATGCTCCCACTGAACGAAAAGTGTCTTATGATGGAATTATAGGGGCTTTTCGTAGCAAGGCTAAAAAAGAAGACGAAAAAATAAAACAGGAAATAGAAAGATTACAACAAAGAGTAAATGATTTAAAAAAAATCAAAAAAGGATTAGAAGAAGAACTTGAAGAATCAAAAAAAGAATATGAAGCATTAAAAGAAGAACTAGCAAATATGCCCCCTTTGCCTGAGGTTCCTGAATCTGATAAGGGAAAAATCAAATTCAGGATATTTTTAAATGGCGAAGATGACTAACAATAAGGAGAAATTATCACAAAATGAATTTCTCTTTTAATATGTAAATTTTTGACAAATATATATCAATTTGTCGTTTAATATAGAATTTTGACAGGAAATAGATTATAATTAAAATAGAGAATAGGGAAGAAGGAGAGTTTTTATGGATAAAAAAAATAGAGCAATGTCTTTTTGTTGTATTGCCTTACTCATTATTATATTAGGAATGGGACTATATATGTTTTATGATAAAGTTTCATCATCTAGTCAAGATAAAAGCACTTCATTGAAAGAATGTGACCCGTGTGTTTGTTCTAAAGAACCTGAGGAAATAAAGAAAGTAGATCCTAATCAGTGTTTAAACGCTGATGAACATGCGAAATATAGAATTGATGAATATATTTATCATGATACAGGACTAGCAATGAAAGTTAATAGCGACTTACAAAGTGTAAGTTTAAAAATTAATTGGCACAAATTAGGAGGATACATTTGTCCTAATTATAATGATGTTTTAGGAGGAAGAGAGTATCAAATTATAGGTTTTACTAAAAACATCAAAAAAGTTTTCTTTGGAGAAGTTGGACAATCTATACATGGTCTTGTTTTAATTTATTTAATGGAAGATGGGACAGTGGAATATAGCAATATATTTAAAGGCTATGATGAAGATTTATCAGATTGCCCATATAGTGAAGTGATTAGTGAAAAAGATGAAGAAGGAAATATCTACTTTAAGTCCATGGGACAAATTGCTAATGTTAGTGAGGTAGTAGACATTTATAATGCGGATGTATCTTATATCACTGGAGGTGCTAGAACAGTAATTGCTACTAAAAAAGATGGAAGTTTTTATGACTTAGGAAAGATGTTAGATAAATGAAAATAATTTAAATATTTAGTAGAAGGCTTTTACAATAAGTCTTTTTCTTTTACATATTTTACCATAATTATTTGATAATTTAACGTGGTTTATTAGGTACAATGGATACATGAAAGGACGTGATAGATGAATAAAAAAGTTCTTAACAAGAAGAATAAATAAAGGATGATTGTTATGTTAAAAAAGCTCAAAAAATATATTAACATATTTCCAAAATTTCAATTTGCATAGGGTAATCCTATAAAAAGTCCATGTAATATGATACAATATTCCTAGAGGTGGTGAAATTATGTATACAATTTGTTTTGTAGAAGATGAAATTAATCTTTCTAACCTCATAAAAACGTATTTAGAAAAAGCAAATTATGAAGTAGTCACTTTTACTAAAGGAATAGATGCAATCAATTACATTGGACAAAAAGTTGATTTGTGGATTTTGGACATTATGTTAGAAGATGACATTAGTGGTTATGATATTATTAAAGCCATTCGTGAAAAGTCCCAACATGTACCAGTGATATTTACCTCAGCAAGAGATCAAGACCTAGATAAAATCGTTGGTCTAGAATTAGGAAGTGATGATTATATTACCAAACCTTATTCAAGTAAGGAACTAGTGCTTCGGGTAAACAACATCATTAAAAGGGTATATCAAGCTAATCAAAATGAAAAAATTGAATATGCTTGTTACGTGGTGGATTTAGATAAAAGAGTGGTATCAGGTAAAAATAAAGAAATCAATTTGACAACATTAGAGTTTGACTTGTTGGTGTTATTTTTGAGAAATATTGGAAAAGGTTTTTCTCGAGATGAAATTTTATCGCAAGTTTGGGGTGATGATTATTTTGGAAGCGATCGCGCGGTAGATGATTTAGTTCGCCGTCTTCGTAAGAAATGCCCTAAGTTAAATATTAGCACAATATATGGATATGGATATCGCTTGTCATGAAAAATGTTACAAGAAGCTTAAGTAGGCAATTACTTTCCATTATCGTTATTATCTTTTGCTTAACTTTTATTTTCTTAGGAATCATTTTACCAAAGACGATTTTACCAGTCGCAGAGAGAAACATTTATAATTATTTAAGGGAACCTTTAGAGTTAATAGAGTCTGATATTGATCAAAATCTAGCCAAAACCGAAATTGGATATTTGTACATTTTTAATCACAGCATTTCAGTCAGTGATAATTTGTACGATATCATTGATATTACCAACATTGATACCTTGATCAAAAAGATTAATGAGCCTTATGGCAAATTTGTATATCATAACAAAGTGTATTATTACTATACTATTCGAAGTGATGCCATTATTAAAGTAGCCATTACGGATAGTAGTTACACAAATGAAATCAAACATGATGTGTTTATGGCAATATTTCCTATCGTTTTATTGACTTTCTTAATTATTTCCTTAACCTTAATCTTTTGGAGTAGTAATATTATTCGAAAAATAGAAAAATTAAAAGAGAAGATTGATCATATCGACGATGATGATTACCCCCATAACGTAGATATATCAACGGATGATGAGTTAAGATCTTTAGCTTTAGCGATTGAAGATATGCGAATTTCTCTAAAAAATCAAGAAGAATATCGCAATCAAATGTATCAAAATATTTCCCATGATTTTAAAACACCTCTCACCGTAATAAAATCATATATAGAAGCAGTTCACGATGGCGTTGAAGATTCTACCTCAACTTTAGCAGTCATCGAAGAACAAACGAACAAACTTGAACAAAAAGTTCACTCCCTACTGTACCTCAATAAATTAGATTATCTCAAAGAATCGAAAAGCTTAGAGATCAATAACATTCGTGTGAATGACGTTATTGACTCATCAGTAAAAAAATTTAAGTTTCAACGTAAAGATGTTACCTTTAAAGTGAATATGGATAAAGATGTTATTTTAAAAGGAACCACTGATTTGTGGGAAACCATTATTGATAATATTTTAGGGAACTTCATGCGTTATGCAACATCACAAATTAAAATAACGGTTAAGTCCAACAAAATGGTTTTCTATAATGATGGACCATGCATCGATAAAGATTTACTTGATGGAATATTTACCCCATTCCGCAAGGGAATCAAAGGAGAATTTGGATTGGGTTTATCTATCGTTAAGAAAACGCTTCAAATCGTTGGCTACGATATTACCATTAAAAACCAAAAGAAAGGTGTTTCATTTATTATCTATAAAGAGACTTAAGAGAAATCTTTGAGTCTTTTTTCTATTTTTTGGGTATTCTATTACTAGGTGATAAATTTGAATATTCTAATAACAGGAGCAAGAAGTGGAATTGCTAAGGAAGTAGGAACTATCCTTCTTCAAAAAGGACATACTCTATATTTAACTACGCACACTAAAAAAGAAGCAAAAAAGTTACAAGAAGAACTTGAAAGTTTTTCCAATGTTCACTGCTTCAAATTAGATGTGAATGACCTAAATGATCATGAAAAAGTAAAGGATTTATCGCTTGATGTGTTAATAAACCACGCAGGTATTGGTATTGGAGGAAGTATTATTGATATGCCAATGGAATTAGTCGAAGAAAATTTTAAGACGAATGTATTCAATAATTTTCGTCTTATGCAATTAGTGATACAAAATATGTTAAAAGAAGGAAAAAAAGGAAAGATTTTTATTACTTCTAGCTTAGCTAGTTTGATGCCAATACCTTTTCTTGGAAGTTATTGTGCTACAAAAGCAGCGATTTCAATGTTAGCTACCACATTACAAATGGAATTATGGTATTTAAAAAGTAGTGTTTCCATCTCTTTAATTGAACCTGGAGCCTATCATACGGGGTTTAATCAAGTGATGATTGAAAATAAAGAACTATGGATGAGGGAAGGCAATTATTTTTATCATGAACTACATCAATTAAATGCCAAAGAAAAAAAGCTTTTTTCTTTAATGGAGAAAAAAACTTTAACTTCTATTGTGAGAAAAATAGTTAAAAATGTAGAAAAGAGACATCCGAAAAGAAAAATTCGAGCACCTTTTTTTCAAGTATTAATGTTAAAGTTATATTTGTTGTTGTTTAAATAGAAAATAAAACTTTTTCTGATTTATATTGCCTGATGATAACGACTAATAGTAAGGTAATAAAAATAACAGTGGATACCACCATGGCAATAATATTTAAAAGATTAACATTACCATTAGTAAGATCGGTAAACAATAAAGAAAAGTTTAAGAAAGGTACAAGTGCTAGGAAAAAGTTCGTTTTGATATTAATCATAAAAGCAATAAATCCAGGGAAGAAAGAAATAAAAGTTAACGGGGTTAGTGCACTTTGTGCTTCTTTAAAACTTTTGGAGCGACTTGCAATAGCTATAGATAAGCCACTAATTAGAAAAGAGTAGGCAATAATGACGATGAGTACAAATAACAAAGTGCTAAATGGTAACATCAGAGATACCCCTTCATAAATTTTAAACATTCCACTTGCTATTTGTAAAGCTCCAAGTGTTAAAAGCAGGCTAATCATCCCTGTAATCATGGAAGAAATCGCCACGCTTAAGAATTTTCCAAGGATGATATCTTTACTTTTAATAGGGAAGGTAAGTAGTGTTTCTAATGTGCCTCGTTCTTTTTCTCCAGCAGTTGTATCAGTAGCTGGGTAGGTACTAGAGATGGTAATTGCCATAATGATAAATAAAAAGGTGTAGTTAATGATGTAATTGGCAAAAAAGTTTTCCCCTTCAATAATGTCTTTTTCAATATTTAAAATATTTAATACTTGAGTAGCTTCAACGTTTTCACTGGTTAAATACTCTTGTTGCAAATATTCTTTATAAGAAGAAAGGTAAGCATCCGCTAGAGTAGTGGCATAAGTTGTTGTATCATTATTTTCTCCGTGAATGGTATAGCTATTTTGATTTTTAGTAATATATAAGTGAATATTTCCATTTTTGTATTCTTCTTCTAACTTTTCAGTACTATCATAAGTAGGATTAATTTCTAAATCTTTAATGATTTCTTTTTCAACATCACTTAACGGATAACTAAATCCGATTTTATTATACTTATCGACTGGTTTATTCATTTGCATTTCAAATAAAGCTGACATTCCAACGACAAGTAGGGGAATCATTAAAGGAATCACTAACATCATGGCTAAAGACTTTTTATCGCGAAACACTTCCCGCATTTCTTTTTTTAATAATTTTTTAATGTTACTTTTCATTTTTAACTCCTCCAATCAATGCGAAAAAGGCATCTCTTAAATTATTGGTTTTCGTCATTTTTTTAATTTCCATAGGAGTACCTTCTTGAATGATGTTTCCATGGTTCATCATAATGACTCTATCGCATATGTTTTCTGCTTCTTCCATATAGTGAGTTGAGTATAAAACTACTTTTCCTCGTTTTTTTTCTTCTTTCATAAAGTCTAAAATAATTTGACTAGAAATAATATCTAAGCCACTTGTTGCTTCATCTAAGATATAATACTTTGGATCATGAATTAAACATCTAGCAATATTTACCCTTTGAGTTTGTCCAGTGGATAAATTAGCAATTCTTTGATTTAGAAATTCTTCCATATTTAAAGTTTTGACAATCTCTTTAATTCTTTGTTCTTGGATATTATCTTCTACTTCATAAATATCGCAACACATTTTTAGTAATTCATAAGTAGATATTGTTTGATAAATCTTGGTATTTCCTGATAAGTAAGCAATACTTTTTTTAATTTCAATTTCATTTTTTTGATAATCAAACGAATCAAATAAAATACTACCCTCAGTAGGTTCAAGGATACCCCCAATGGTTCTAAGTAGAGTCGTTTTTCCAGCACCAATATGACCAAAAAAAACAAAAATTTATCACTATTTTTAATCAAAATAAATTACAAGATTTGGAAAAAACACATACGTTTATCCATTTTGATTAAGACGAATAAATTTCTTTTTAATATTTTTAACGCATAACATGTTTTTCCTCCTCTTCCTATATTATATAAGGTGTAACAAAAAATACAAGAAAAAGTTAATCATTAATAAAAAATACTAAGAAATAATCATCATTAGTATTTTTGCTCACTTTAAAATATATCGTCTAAAGTTGTATTTTTACTTGCCTTTATAATTTTATTAATGTTTGTGTACACTCTTCCTTGAGGCGCTTTATTCGGATTTTTTAATGAAATTGGGTGTTTTAATTTAATGGCTTTATTTTTAAAATAAATAATATATTTTCCTGTATCTTCATAAGGCTCTATTTTATCAATTTCGGCATAGTAAGTAATTGCTTTTATCGGATTTTTTTGGTATACTGCGATATATTTTAAGGAATCTATTCGATTAATGCCAATACTTACAGCAAACCATCGATTATTTTCGATAAATTCTTCCTGGAAGCCATCTAAATATGCAGCAACCACGATGGTATTTAAATCGTCTAAATTATCTTTAGTATTTATTAATAAAGAGGGTTGATCACTTACTTTATCAAATAGATAAATTGCTTCATGTTTATCATTTATATATTTTTTGAATTCTAAAATTTCAATATCAAAAGCGAAACAATTTTTTAAATCTTGCAATCTATAGTCAGCATCATCAATAATAATATAGACACCTAATTTATTATTGATCATAATACTAGTAAGTAAATCATCAATATTACGAAATTTATTATTTTGACAAAATGTATCAACATCATAATGAATCATATTTAAATATTCAATCACGGTTTCTTTAATTTTATCTAGCGAATCTTTATAATTTAAAAAGAAATTTGTTAACTGGGGAGCAATATGTTCTTTAATCCCATGACTTCTTAATTCGTTTTCTACCAAATATAATCTTGGTTGAGATAAATCTAATAAATATCCATCAGGAATGGTGCCATCCTGTCTTTTATTGGGTTTAAGACGTTTTTTGATATCAATATAAATCATGTTCTCCCCAAAAATTTCTCTATCATGAGCAATGACATCTTTTTCAAAGGTATTTTCATCGCCTTCATAATTATATTCTTTATATTCTATGTGGTCTTTAATAATATACTTCATAATTCCTCCGTAAATTCTTATGATAGAAATAAAACATTAATAATATTTTGTAATATTGTTTTAAAAGTCTTACTTAATTGATATAGTTTAATAATACTAAAAATGATGATAAGAATGCAAGTTGTACAATGAATGAAACCTATAGTACCATTTGGCTTTTCAAAAACGAATAGTTGCAAAATCAAAATTAATATGCTCCCCATTAATAAAAGGGTAAGTATCACTTTCTTTTTTCTATCATTCAAATTTTTTACTCTTTTGGTAAATCAATTTCACTAAAAGCCCCTAAATCATAAGTAGTATAACCTAATTTATTTAAAGAATCCCAAGCGATTTGACTCCTTCTACCACTTTGGCAATAAACTAAAATAGTTTTATGATTATCTAAATTAATATTTTCACTAATTTCATCATAAGGAATATTAATAGCCCCCTTAATGTGAGATATTTCATATTCTTCTTTGGTGCGAACATCAATAATGACATAATTTCCTTTTTCTATAATACTTTGAACACTATTTTCCAATTTTTCATTTTCTCCATTAGCACATCCAGTTAATAAAATACTACTAATCACTAATATTAAAATTTTCTTCATCTTTACTCCTAAACGGATGGACAGTGATAATGGTGTAACTACTAGCATTTATGGTAATCACATAGCCACTAGTTAAAACATAATAGTTTTTTCCTTTTCTTATCACTTGTCTATCTTTTTTTTGTAATAATTTTTTGATATATGTAACAACATCATCATTTTCTAACTTCATATTTGTTTTGATTCGCTCTATTCCCATCTTAGTAGAATGAACTTTATCAATTAAAAAATCAAACTCTTTTTCTTCTATCATTAGATAATTAAATCCTGTGGTTTTTTAACATATGATCGAACAATAGTTCCGCATTCTAAACAAATGACAAAATATACTGCTTGACCTTTAAGGGTAAACATTTTATTAGGTCCAATGGTCGCATATCCATCTTGTCTACCTTCTACAAATTTTTCTTTCCCACAAAAGGGACATTTTAACTTTTTTTCCATATTTTCTCCTTCTTCTTTATCGATTATAACACTTTTTCATCTTATTGAATAGACTATTCCTTAACAATAACTTCAAGCATTCCAATTAAATGAGAACATTGAAAAGAGTCGATAATAATTCCTTTTATTGAGTAAAAATCAAAGTTAGCTCCATATATATCACAAGTAGAAAAATCAACACCTTTTAATTTGGTTTTTAAAAATTCACATCCATTTAATTTCGTATCTAAAAATTCAATATCTTTTATTTCACTTTCTAAAAAAGTAGAATCAGTTAAGGAACTATTTTCAAATGATACTTGACTAAACTTTGTATTAGAAAAGTTATTGTACTCTATAAGACAATTTTCAAAACGTACATCTTTTAAGGATCCTTGAATAAAGGAGGTTCCCATCATTTTACAATTTTTAAATACTACGCGACTAATTAGTTGTTCATCAAAAACTTTATTGGATAAGTCACATCCATCAAAGATAACATCTACTAAATCTACACGGGATAATTCAATTTTAGAAAAGTCAATTTTATCAAAAACGCATCCATCAAAAGTGTGGTTTTCGATTAAAATGGGCTCGTTAATATTTTCTTTAAAATGGAAATTGGCAAATTCATCTAGTTGGTAAGCCTTTAATAGGTTTTCATCTTCCAAATAATTAATTTTAGGGGGATTAATTTTCATTACTTTTTCCTTCCTCCTTGATAAGATTCATCATTTTCATTAAATATTTTGCATTAGTGGTTTTAGAACGTCCTTTTCTTATTTGATAATCAAAGATAATTTTATCTTTTTTGTAGGTTTCCATAAAATGATAGTTAACAATATTGTTCATATCACAAAGTTCAAAATCATGAGTTGTTAAGAAGACAATACAATTAAGATGGGTTAATTCTTCGATAATTTTCTTAGCACCAAATATTCTATCATTATAATTGGTTCCTTTAAAGATTTCATCGACGAACACGATAGAGGATTGATCATTATTTCTACAAAAATCAAGAACTTCTTTCATTCTTAAAAGCTCCCCGTAAAAGGTAGATATGCCATGTACTAAATCATCTTTAACATTGATGGAGGTAAATATTTGATTGACTATTGGAATATTAAACTCTTTAGCATTTACATAACTTCCTAAATAACCTAACACTAAATTTACCCCGATCATTTTCATAAATGAAGTTTTCCCACTCATATTAGAGCCAGTGATAATATTGATTTCCTTTTTTGTAGCAAAAGAATTTGAAATACATTTTTTCTCATTTAATAAAGGATGATATCCATCTATAATAGACATTTCTAAATTGGAATTTATATTGGGAAAAGAATGCACTTCTTTTACTAAGCCAATGGTAGATAGACTAATTAACACTTCAATTTTTTCTAATGAAGTGATACTTTTTTCTAAGTTTTCTTTGTGCTCTTTTAAATGATTTCGATAGGAAAATAAAACGACAAAATTTAAGGAGAAGAAAAGGTTACCTAGTAAGTAAGATAGAAAATTTAATCGATAACTATCTAAATTTGCTAAGTGATTTAGTCTAGTTAAAACATCAATTCCGTTGTTAATATCATTTTGTAATTTTAACATCAACTTACTATTAAAGTGTTGCTTACTAACAAATTGATAAGTAGAAGTTAACTGTTTAAAAAGGAAAGTACAATTGGTAATGGCATCGAATTCTCTTTGATAGAGATGTTGATAGAAGTATGAGGCAATAATTTGTAAAATAGCTAATCCCATAAAAAGAGAAAGCGGAACTATTTTTAATAGACTTAAAATAAAAAGAGTAATGGTAAGTAAAGATAGAAATAAGGAACATAATAATTCCATTGGTTTTTTCCTATCACTTTCATCAAAAAAGTATAAATAAGAGGTAAAATCTTCTTTTTGAACATGAGAAATTCTACTTAATATTTCCTGAAATCCAAGAATAAAATCAATGTTATTCGTTAATTCTAAAATGGCTTCTTGGTTTTGATGAATTCTCTTTAAAGAGATATTTTGTAATTGAAAACTTTTAAATAGACGCTTTTTTCCTCCCAGGCTACTAGTAAAATTAAGGTAGGTAAAAAGGGAGTTCTTTCCTGTTAAATTTAATTCTTCTAGAAAATGTTTTTCATCATCCATTAAGTCATCACTTTCTAATTTCCAGTTTTCATTACATCGATTGATATAGCGATTGATAATTTCGATATACTTTTTAGCTTTATTTAATATGAATTTGATATTTTTATGTTTAGCGACTAAAAAAAGAAAAGTAATCGCTAGAAAAAGTAAGATTCCTTTAAAGAAAACGTTAGAATATTGTATATTCATGAAAATAAGAAAAATAATTATTCCAAATAAGATTAAGCGTAGAGTCGATATTTTTTGTGCTTTTTTGGTATACGCTAAAACAATTTTTTCTTGTTCTTTTTTAATTTTTAATAGTTCTTCATTCATAAATTTCTCCTTTATTTATCAATACTAACCACATAGTATTTACTATTTTTTTGATTGCTTATATCCCAATTTTTCCATTTAATTTCATAAATTTTAGTTCCTAAATCAATATATTTTTTGTGTTTATCTTTTCCCGTTGGTTTATAAATTTTCCCTGTCAGTGCTTCTTTTTGATTTGGAAAATGACGAAAATATTTAAAAATGTAGTTTTTATCCTTTCTACCATGGTGAGATCCTGTGTGATATGTTTTATCCATAGTGGCTACAACGGCATAAGTTTTTGTAAAATTGGCATCTTTTAATACTTGCATAAACTTAATATCAAGCACAAATTGATACATTTCTTCTGGTGTTTTTCCATTCATTGGAAATTTTAATTCAATAGCAAACTTTTTACTTTTATTCTTTTTATTATAAATATAAATGTCCATCTCTTTTTTTAATGATTCTTCTAATGGATTACTTTTTTGATAAGTAATTCCTAATTTTTTAATATTACGTTCAAATTCAATCTTATCATTAGGGAACTTTTTTCTTAAAAATAGTCCGAGTTCTAATTGAAAACTAATTTCATTATATAGTTCAATTTGTTCATCTTTTAAATAATGATTTAAAAATTCCTCTAATACTAGATTAAAATCTGCATCTTCAAAATTTAATGTTTTTTCCATATTTTCTCTTCTTTCTTTATCATTATATCGTAATTTATTCTACTTAACAACGTAAAAGGAAAAGAAAAAAGCAATGGAGGTTGCTTACTTTTTAGGGTTTATTTTATAATGTAAACTTTTTTCCCTGGTACAGTTACGATCAAAGTGAGCCTTCATTTCTTCTTGTATTTTTCTTTGCTTATTTTTTGAATAGATAAAAGAAAGTCGATTTAAGATATAAGCTTCACTCATAGAAAGGTCTTGATACGCTATGATGTAGTGGGTAAGATATTCGTATAACTCTTGACTAGATAGGGTAGTTAAGAGTTTTTTTAATTTATTATTTGCTAAAGTAAGCTCTTCTTTGGTAAGTTTTTTTTGCATTAAGGTTAAAAGAGGGTGCTCTATCATATAGCTATACACAAATAGATATTCTTTTTCACTACAAGTTTCTATGTGGTAAGCGTATTTGGTAAAAAGAAGAGCATACTCTTTTTGCTCTTGTAATTCTTCTAGTTCCTTAACTTCTTCTCTAGATAATTGATCAGTAGGAAGAGAATTTAGATAAGAATATCTTTCTTTTTCCAATTCGCTTTCATAATTTAACCATTTTTCAAATTCAATATCTGGAGTGATATTTGATAAAAAATTTCTTGTTAATACTTTCATTTTTTCTTTACCTTTAGAAAATTCTTTTGCTAAAGTGCCATTAATATTTATCATATTGTACTACCTCTTTTTTAAATTTATAATTGATGAAATGCTATTGTTTTATTTTTTATTGATATTTTTTCCTACTTCGTTCCCATCGCTTACCTCCTTGTTTTCAAAAGTAGATATTTTCCTTCAATAACGAAAGTGATAAATACCATGATAATTGATGTAATTATATTAGGAATATTACTTGTATCATTAGTAACATTTAATATTTTGGAACAAAACGGATTAATGGTTATTGTACAAATTGCAAGTAATATTAAGTTAAGTGAAATTTTATGGTGGATATTTATCTTTGTTAGTGTCGATAAAATAACACTGATCCATAAAAGTCCTAAAACAAAAGTAGCAATGATTATACTAGGTAAAAGATAGTTTTCATTTGTTACAAAATGAATAGTTACTAGTAATGAATAAATGAGTAAGGTAAATACTGTTGTAATTTTAGTGAATAAGTATTTATCTTTGGATAAATAAAAGGGAAGGGTAGTAATCGATGCTGAAATTAAGATTCCACATAATGCAATCAGTGACCATGATAGTTTATGATCAATTGCTAAATTACAAATGAAACAAGTAATGATAGCAATTAAATATCCTAAATTAATAAAATAGAAAATTCCTTTTTTAATGGCTCGATACTTTCGTATTTCCTTTTTTTCTTTAGTTAATACTTCATCATCACACGCTGTAAAAAACTCATGTTCTGAAATATTTAACTCTTTACATAAAGAAGTAATTACACTAATATCTGGATAAGTAATACCTCGCTCCCATTTGGATATTGTCGTTGGAATAACATAAAGTCTTTGAGCTAATTCTTCCTGTGTTAAATTAGCTTCTTTTCTTTTTTCAGCGATATACTTGCCGAAACTTTTTTTATCTTGCATAAATTTTTCTCCTTTCAAGAACCATTGTATTTTCTTTTTCTTGTTTTTTAAATAGCTTGTTACGCTAGTCCTTGTTTTATAAGGAAATAATAAAATCATTTTTAAATTTTACTTACTCAATTATTTTAGCATTTTTTCTTGGGAAAAGATAGCAATTTTTTTGAAAATCGACATTTATTTTTCATAATTTTTTAATTTTAGCAAAAAATAGTAAATAAGTAGTTGTCAAATAAAAAAAGTTTTGCTATAATCAAATACGTATTAAGAAATGGCGAGATAGCTCAGTTGGCTAGAGCACTGCGTTCATACCGCAGGTGTCGAGGGTTCGAATCCCCCTCTCGCTACCATTGGGAAATCTGTTCGAACTTTTCGAACTTAAGATAGGAGACTTGCCAAAAGTCTTTTTTTATGATATTATGAATATGTCAAGGAAACTTGCATAAAATAAAAAAGGGAAATACATAACTTTCGCGAGTTGAGTACTTACCCAAATTTAATTGTTTAAGTACTCAATCTGCAAAAAGATTAAGTACTATTTTTTATACATAGAATCAGTAAAGAGACTACTAATAAAATGATAATTAATATTAGAAATGAGATTAATAAATCTTTTTTCTTCATAAATATCAAGCCTCCTTTCAAAAGAAAGTTGGCAAGTACTCAACAGTTAGTATTTCCTAATAAAATTATATAACATTAAAATTAACTTAACAAGTTAACATGACAATATTTATAAAAATAATTTATAAATCCACCTACGTTTTGATACTTATGTCAAAACGTATAGGGGTATCTAATAAATTTATCATTTACAAAATCAATATAATATGGTATTATGTATATAGATGGAGGGAACTCCATATAATAAAAAGGAACACAAGACTTATCGCAAAGTTGAGTGCTAGCCAAATTGGTTTACACCTTAATTCACTGAATTAGGTGTTATTTTTTTATTTCGGCTACTAATAAAAGTAGAAGGAACAAAATGAGAATAATGTTATTTAGAACTTTTAAAATAAAAAGCAGTATACAATACTAACAAAAGACTTGTGTAAGCAAGCAAAATTAGCTAATATTGATTATAGGAGAGAAAAAAATAATGATTAGAAAAAAGAATAGATCATAACAGAAAATTCGTTTGAGAGTAATTTAAGTTAAATTTGATAGGAGTGAAAGTATGGCAAGAGTATTAAAAAATAAAGAATTAGTAAACGCACGATTAGCAACAAATTATGGTGGATGGATGTATTGCGATAAATGTAATGAAAATATTGGTTATTTATGTTATTCGACCTATGATAGACTAGAGTTAACATATCAATGTAATTGTAAAAGTCAAGGGAAGATAGTATTAGATTTTGAAGATAGTAGTATAGGTAAACCTTGTCATGATGAGTTAATCATAATAAAAACAAGATTTTGCTGTCCAAAAGATAAGGAACCATTAATTACTATACTAGATAAAAAAGTAGCTAGTTATGAGATGAAAATTACTTGTAAATCTTGTAATAGCATTTATCAAAAAGAAAAATAGAAAATTTTATTGATAAACAAGATTTAAGTTTTATCTGTTCTGATACTATGTTTTATAAAAAAGGAGTAACGGATACAGATTATTGTGTGTTGAAATTTACTGTTATAAGTGGTAGATATTATTGTGATTTAAAAACAGAAAATTTTGATATAGAGTAGTTTAGTTCGTGTTATTCTTCCCAATTATAAATCAATTAAAAGATAGAAAAAACAAAAATGTAAAAACTGTACTAAAGAGATGAGGAATGAAATTAAACAATTAGTAAATTTTAATCATATTGATAATAGTATGGAAAATGTTACAAAATATTTTGAGTCTAAAAATGGAAGTTGTGAATAAATTATGATTTGATAAATTGCTAGAATAGAAGTTTGTTAAAATGTTTAAATTCAATATTATATGTTACATAAATATATAAACTAATATTATGCATAAATAGTAAGCTAGGAAGGGAGCTAAAGTAAGATGAATGAATATATCAATTTAACATGAGAAAATATTGATGAGGAACATATATGTTGTGCTATAGAATAGAATTATTAAAAGAACAACTAACCTTTAAACATTAAAATACTAATTTACGATAATCGTTTTTTAAGGGAAAATTTATGCTTTTTCTTTTTTTTGGAACTTTTTTTAAAAAAATATTACATTTTTGTGAGTATGTTTTTAT
>CAOKBR010000010.1 GCA_948466735.1 uncultured Mycoplasmatota bacterium
ATATTATATAATGGTATTAATGACGTAAAGAGTTATGGAAATGATTATTTAATCTTAAATATGACTATATTAAATATTTTGGATATATCAACTTTAGAACAACAGCAGGAAAATATTGGAAAAAATACGATTACATCGGAAAGTATAATTGATTCATCAAAAAATATGACTTCTATTATGAATGAAAAAAAAGTTGTTCAAAGAAATGATGATTTGTTAAAAGAAAAGAAAGAATCATTGGAAACAAATGAAATTTCAGAAGCGAAAAAAATCAATTGGGTAGCTATAGATATTAAAATACGTAATATTTTTATTTCAGCGTCAAAAAATTATTTAATACAAATTAAAGAATTGTGGCAAAAACTTAATGAATATACTTTTGATTTAGAAATAGGATATTATATTTGTCTATTATTGGATGCTGAAGTATCATTGTGTAGTGAAAAAACTATAGTATTAGTTTATGAATATCCTTCGGCTGTAGAAAAAAGTTATATTCAAATTGATAAATTAACTGATATAGTCGAAAAAATATTTGATTGTAAATATGAATTAATATTTATTGATCAAAAGAATTGGCTACGCTTAAAAAATCAATATATTCAAGATCGAAAAAATAATATTATTTATACATACGAAAAAGAGTTGCCAATATATCGTTCAAATGGTATTATTGCAGATATAGAGCAAAAAAAACAAGAAGAAAAAGATAGTAGTTTATTGAATGAAGCGATAGCCTTATTTGGTAAAGATATTGTAGAGAAAAGTGAGGAATAATAATTATGAATATGCAAGCAATTATGAAACAAGCGCAGGCAATGCAAAAAGAAATGATAAAGACTAAGGAAGAAATTGATAATACTGAATTTATAGGAACATCATCTTTTGTTAAGGTTTATGTTATGGGAAATAAAAAGGTTAATAAAATAGAAATATCTGAATCTGATATTGATGATAATGAATTATTATGCGATGTGATTACAGTTGCAATTAATAATGCTATGGATCAAATTGATGCTGAAATAGAAAGAAAAATGGGTAAATATGGAAATTCTTTACCTGGATTATTTTAAAGAGTATGTATCCTAAGAGTTTGAGGGATTTAATAGAATCATTAAAATTTTTGTCAGGTGTTGGAGAAAAAACAGCAGTGAGATATGCATTTAATATTCTTAATTTATCCGAAGATAAAATGTTGTTTTTAGAAGAAAGTTTAAAAGCTGCGAAAAATAATATCAGAAAATGTCAAATTTGTAATCATCTTTGCGAAGGAGATATCTGTGATATATGTCAAGATACTTTAAGAGAAGATAACGTTTTATGCGTAGTGGAAGATCCTAAAACAATATTTTTATTTGAAAACTCTAGCATCTATCATGGAAAATATCATGTTTTAGAAGGATTAATTTCGCTTAACAATCAATATAATCCAGAAGAAATAGGATTAGATAGGTTATTAGATAGAATTAGAAAAGAAAATTATTCTGAAATTATTTTAGCATTAAAAGCAAATATTGATGGAGAAACAACGTCGTTATATATAAAAAAAATATTAGAAGGAATGCCCATTACAGTGACAAAATTAGCAAGCGGAATTCCTTTAGGTGCGGATATTGAATATATTGACAATCTTACTTTAGCGCGTGCGATAAAAGATAGAAAGAAAATTTCATAAAATGATTAAAAAATCCATATTGTCTATTAGGTGATCAAATATGGATAATATTATAAAAGTAGTAAAGAAAGTAGCCTTTTCCTTTTTTAGTTTATACGGTTATAATTTAATTGCGATACAATTTAATTTGCTAGTACCAATTAATATTATTACTGTACTATTGGTTAGCATCTTGGGAATGCCAGGATTAGTATTACTAATTTTATTGAAATATCTATATTTTTGAAAAGAAGGTGTTAGAATGGACAAGTGGAAAGAAGAATATCCCTTATTTTATCAGACTTTGATAAATGAGTTGCAATCACAAACATTGTCTCATTCTTATTTGTTCGAATATGATAACTTAGAAAAAGCACAATCTTTTTTAAAAGATTATATCAAAAGCCTATTATCTACTAACTATTTTAATGGAACAACTTTATCAGAAGATGAGGAAAAAATGTGTTATCAGATTGATCATGATTTATATGATGACTGTATTTGGATATATCCTGATGGTAATTGGATAAAAAAAGAACAACTTAATAAATTGCAGCATATTTACCAAACTAAATCTTTACATAATAGGTTTAGAATTTATGTTATTGTTGGTGCAGAAAGATTAAATACTAATTCTGCTAATACCATTTTAAAATTTTTAGAAGAACCTAGTGAAGGAATAATTGCATTATTGTTAACTACTAATAAATACGAAGTCTTAAATACGATTTTTTCTAGATGCCAATTTTATAATTTAAAAAGTAAGGAAATTGCGGAGGAGTCCTCTGTTTTGCCGATATATTTTGAATTAGTAGAAGTCATAGAAAAAAAAGAAAAAAACGCACTAATTGATATTTATGTGAAATTTTTATCGTTGTTTGAAAATAAAGAAAAGTTTATAGAAACCATTGATATTTTAAAGAAAATATATACAAAAATTGTGTTAAAAAATATCAATAATAATCACAATTTAATAATGGACGAAGACCTCTTAAATATAATTTATTCTAAAAATAATGTACCTCGTTTGACTAAAAAAATAGAAATGTTAATAATGGCAAAAAAAATTTTATTAACTACTAATGTGAATATTAAAAATTATTTAGAAAAATTTATAATAGAATTTGCGGAGGATTAGAAATGAAAAAGGTATATGGTGTAAAAATTTTAAATACAAATAAAACAATATATTATGTTTCTGAGGAATTCTTTTATGTACATGATTATGTTATTGTTTTGGTTAACAAAAATACACAATTAGGAGAAATAATTAAAGATTGTGTTAAGATCAAAGAAGAAAGAATAGATCAGTTTGAAGAAATTTTAAATAAAGCCACGAATCAAGATAAAGAAAAATTTGAAAGAAATAAGGAAGAAGCGTCACGTGCTTTGATAGATGCTATAAAATTATCACAACAGTTAAATTTATCTATGAAATTTTTGAATGCTTATTTTTCATTTGATCGCAGTCAATTGTTATTTAATTTTATAGCTGATGATCGTGTTGATTTTCGCGAATTAGCAAAGAAATTAGCACAATTATATAAAACTAGGATTGAATTAAGGCAATTGGGAGTCAGAGATAAAGCAAAAAGTGTTGGAGGAATTGGGCCATGTGGTCTTTCTCTTTGCTGTCATACATTTTTAAAATCATTTGATAGTGTTTCAATTAATATGGCCAAAAATCAATCATTATCGTTAAATCCAATAAAAATTAACGGATTATGTGGACGTTTATTATGTTGCTTAAAATATGAAGATGATACTTACACAGATTTAAAATCAAAAATGCCAAAAGTGGGTTCATCAATTAAAACAAAATCAGGTGTCGGACAAGTTGTATCTATTGACATTTTCAAGAATTCTGTTAAAGTAGATATTCCTAAAAAAGGAATTGTTGAGGAATTGGTAGATAAATTATGAAAAGGTTAGATGATTTACTGTCATATCGGAATTTAAAAATTTATCAAGACGATCAATATTTTTGTTTTTCTTTAGATTCTGTACTTTTAGCTAATTTTGTTCGGTTAGGATACGGTAATAAGAAAATCATTGATTTGGGAACAGGGACATTACCAATTCCTTTGATTTTGTCAACTAAGACGAACAATAAAATATATGCTATTGAAATTCAAAAAGAGTTATATGATTTAGCAAAAGAAACGTTGGACTATAACCAGTTAAGTCATCAGATTAATTTAATAAATGATGATATGAAAAAGTTATCTAAGTATTTTTCTAATGATTTTTTTGATATTATGATTGTTAATCCGCCGTATTTTGATACACTTACTAAAAAGTTAAAAAATGAAATAATGCAAAAAGCAATTGCTCGTCATGAGCAAGAAATCAAATTAGAAGAAATCCTTCTTTTAGCTAAAAAACATCTTAAAAATAATGGCTATTTTTATATGGTACATCGTCCCAGTAGAATGATAGAAATTATTCAATTATTTAAAAAGTTCAATATTCAAATTAAGTCAATTCAATTAGTATATCCTAATAGAGAAAAAGATGCTAATATTATGTTAATTGAAGGTACCAAAAATGGAAAAGTAGGTCTTAAAATTCATCCCCCGTTATACATTTATGATCACTTAGGAAATTATACAGAGGAAATCAAAAAAAGATTTACTAATGAGGTAGAATATGAAACAAATTAGTTACGATAATCGACCGAGTTTATATCTAATTCCTACTCCAATTGGAAATATGGAGGATATGACAATACGCTCTATTAATACTCTAAAAATGGTAGATTTATTGTTATGTGAAGATACAAGAGTGGGAATACAATTACTATCAAGTTTAGATATCGATGGTAAGAAAAAAGTTAGTTGCCATAATTTTAATGAAGAATCTACAAAAACAATAGTTTTACAATATTTAAAAGATAACAAAAATGTAGGATTAATTACTGATCGTGGAACGCCAGTGATTAGTGATCCTGGATATAAAATTGCTAAAATTGTAATTGAACAAGGATATAACGTAATTGGGTTACCTGGTCCTACGGCTTTAATTCCAGCATTGATTACTTCTGGCATAGAACCGTCTCCTTTTTTATTTTATGGATTTCTAAATGCTAAAACATCAAAAGCAAAAAAAGAACTTTTGTTGTTAGAGAATTTTCCTTATACCATAATATTTTATGAAGCGCCTCATCGTTTAATAGATACAATAAAGTTATTAAAGGAAATATTAGGAAATAGAAAAATAAGTATTCATCGTGAAATTTCAAAAAAATATGAATCAATCTATCGAAATGATTTAGATCATATATTAGAAGATATTGATATTGTAAAAGGTGAGTATGTTATTATTATTGAAGGAAACAGAAAGCAGATTGATTATTCTAAAATCACTTTAGAAGAACATGTTCGCTTATATCAACAAACAGGATTAACAATTATGTCTGCAATCAAACAAGTAGCTAAAGATAGGAATATGACCAAACAAGAAGTTTACAAAAAAGTACAAGGAAAGTGATGAAAATGAAATTAATAGTAGGATTAGGTAATCCAGGAAAAGAATATATTCAAACAAGACATAATATTGGTTTTATGGTATTAGATGATTATTTGCAAAGAAATAACGTTAAGATTGATCAAAAAAAGTTTAACGGAGAATATACAATATATCGCATGAATCAAGAATCTGTTCTTTTTTTAAAGCCATTATCTTATATGAATCTTTCGGGAGAGGTGATTGAAAAATTCATCCATTTTTATCAAATAAAAATTGAAGATATTTTTATCATTCACGATGATTTAGACTTGCCAATAGGAACATTTAAATTAAAAATAAAAGGAAGTAGTGGCGGACATAACGGCTTAAAAAATATAGAATATTTATTATCTACACAGGAGTATAAACGATTAAAAATTGGAATATCAAATGATAAAAACATAGATACAAAAGATTACGTATTAGGAAAATTTTCTTTAGATGAATTAAAAAAAATTCAGTTATTGATGGATCAATTTGAGCAAATTATAGACCAATTTATCAATAATATATCATTTGATAAAATAATGAATCAATTTAATCGTCATGGGAAGTGTGAACAATGAACTTAGATGTATCAATGATTTCAAATGATTTGTTGAAAAAGAATACAGTATGGAATGGTCTTACGAATGAAGCATTTTCTTATGTAATTAACCAATATTTTAAACAGCAACAGGAAAATATCTTAATTATTACACCGACACTTTATGAAGCAAATCAAATTTATGATTCTTTAGTAAACTATACCGATGCAGTTTACCTTTTTCCTATGGATGATTTTTTAACAAGCGAAGCAGTTGCTATTAGTCCAGATTTAAAAATCACACGATTAGATACTATAAACCAAATACTAAAACAGCCGAAATCTATTGTTATTACACATCTAATGGGATATTTACGTTTCCTTCCGACACCATCTTGTTATAAAAATCATATTTTACAATTAAATAAAAATACATCGTATCAACATGATGAATTATTAGAAAAAATATATTGTTTAGGATATCATAGAGAATCTATGGTTACGCAAACAGGAGAATATGCTGTAAGGGGTTATATTTTAGACATATTTCCATTAAATGTGGAACATCCAATTCGTATTGAGTTTTTTGACGAGGAAATTGAATCGATTCGTTACTTTGATGAATCAACCCAAAAGTCATTAGAAATAGTAGACTCAATTGTTATTTCACCATATACAGAATATTTATTAGATGAACAAAACCCTATAGAAATATTAAATCAAAAATACTTAAAGCAAAATAGTAAGAAAATTGCATCTTTGGGCGATTATTTACCTAATCATTTAACAGTTTTTAAAGACGAACCTCGTTTAATTGAACAATATCGTCATTTAATGGAGGAAGTTTTAACCTATAAAGCAAATAACGATCTATCTTATCAGGGAGAGTATTTTCATCAACTTGAAAACCTTGTAGAAAAAGATGTTATTTATTATCAAACCATTGATAATCTTTCTCAAAAAAAGTTTTCTCAAATCAATTTTAACAGTAAAACAATAAACCAATTTAATGAAAATATTGATTTACTTACTAAATATTTAGATAATGCCATAAATCATCAAAAAACGGTTATTTTGAGTTTGAAACCACATCAATTACAGAGTATCAAAAAATATGTACATATGACAAATTTCAATTCAATTGTTAACCAAATTAAGGAAAATGCTATTAATGTAACTGATTTTTTATTTCTAGAAGGATTTGAGATGAATTCTTATATTGTCTTAACAGCAAAGGAGATCTTTAATCAACATATTAAGAAAAAGGTGTATCAAACTAAATATAAATATAGCTCAAAAGTAAAAGATGTTAACAAATTACAAATTGGTGATTATGTTGTGCATTATGTTCATGGTATTGGTGTATATAACGGAATTAAAACTTTAGAATCAAATCATATTAAAAAGGATTATTTAGAATTACTATATTATGGTACAGATAAACTTTATATTCCTGTAGAAAAAATTGAATATATTAGTAAATTTTCAGGAAAAGAGGGTATTGTACCTAAGATTAATAAACTAGGTGGAAATGAATGGGAAAAAACAAAAAATCGTGTTCGAAAAAGAGTAAAAGATATTGCTGAAAAACTTTTGAAGATATATGCAGCAAGAGAGTTGCAAACAGGATTTAAGTTTAGCAAGGATAGTGAATTTCAAACTAAATTTGAAGAAGAATTTCCATATTCACCGACGAAGGATCAATTAATTGCTATTCAACAAATAAAAGAAGATATGGAAAGTTCTTCCCCAATGGACAGGCTACTTTGCGGAGATGTTGGTTATGGAAAAACAGAAGTAGCTTTTCGTGCTATTTTCAAAGCTATTATGGATAGTAAACAAGTAATCTACTTATGCCCAACAACGATTTTATCTAACCAGCAATATAAAAATGCTAAAACTAGATTTGCTAATTATCCAGTTAGAATTGCTTTATTAAATCGTTTTACAACGACTAAAGAAACGAAAGAAATATTAAAGCAATTTCACGAAGGACAAATTGATTTATTATTTGGTACACATCGTTTATTAAGTAGCGATGTAGTTCCTAAAGATTTAGGATTACTTGTGATTGATGAAGAACAAAGATTTGGTGTATCGCACAAAGAAAAAATAAAAGAATATAAAACAAATATAGATGTATTAACATTAACTGCTACACCAATTCCTAGGACTTTGCAATTATCATTAGTAGGTATTAGAAGTATGTCTTTAATTGAAACTCCGCCCATTGATCGATATCCTGTACAAACTTATGTGCTAGAGGAAAATGATTTAATTATAAAAGATGCAATATATAAAGAGTTAGCACGAAATGGTCAAGTATTTCTTTTATATAATTCTGTTGAAAATATAGAGCAAAAGGCAAATCAAATTCAAAACTTAGTAAAAGAAGCAAGAATAAATTATGCACACGGTCAAATGAGTAAAGAGGAACTTGAAAATACTATGCTTCATTTTATTAATCATGATTTTGATGTATTAATTTGTACCACAATTATAGAAACAGGAATTGATATTCCCAATGTAAATACCCTAATTATTTTATCCGCTGATCATTTTGGGCTAAGTCAATTGTATCAAATTCGCGGACGTGTTGGACGAAGTAATAAAATTGCATATGCGTATTTAATGTATAGTAAAAATAAATTGTTAAGTGATACTGCAATAAAAAGGTTAACAGCAATTAAAGAATTTACAGAATTAGGAAGCGGTTTTTCCATTGCAACTAGAGATTTATCTATTCGCGGGGCAGGGGATATCTTAGGTAGTGAACAAGCAGGGTTTATTGATACCATTGGAATAGATTTATATTTAAAAATGATAAATCAAGAAGTCGAGAAATTAAAAAATGGTCAAAATAATAGCGAATATGATGAAATAATGGATGATTCTTATCAAGAAGAACAAGTTGAAGAACGACCATTATTAAACGTTACTACTCATATTGATGATGAATATGTACAAGATACAGATATAAAGATAGAAATTCATCAATTAATTAATAAAATTGATTCGTATGATACATTATTAGAAATAAAAAATCAATTAATTGATCGTTTCGGAAAAGTGACTGATGATATGGATGTTTATATGCATGAAGAATGGTTTGAAAAAATATCAAGAAAATTAGGTGTTAAAAAAGTAGTACAGACAAGAAATTCTGTAGAAATGCATTTTAGTGAAGTATCATCATCGACCATTAATACAGAAAAATTATTTGTAGATGCTTACAAAATTACTAATATGTTTAGATTTCAATATAAAGACAAACACTTGATTGTAATTTTAGATATTATTAAGTTAGAAAAACACTTTGTATACTATTTAGTAGAGTTATTGAATATGATGAATCAATCGGAATGAATTTAACTTTTTCTTGACTTAATAGAAAAACATTGTTATTCTGATATTGAAAATAGAAGAGAGTGTTGATCATGAAAGATACAATCAATCAGTATCATAAGCAGCATTATTCGAATTATGTTTTAGCAATTAAAGAGACAGTAATTAATAATACCAATAGTTTAATAGAAGAAGATTTATTGTCTTTTTTCAATAAGCCGCCATTAGATTCTATGGATGTTATTAAAAATAAAATGCTAAGCTTAGCGAAAGAAAATGAAATTATTTTAGATTCAAATCAATTAGATCAATTTTTAATGGAATATCGTACACAAGCATTGGGGATTTTAAAAGAAGTGATCAAAGAACGTTCAACGAGAGTATTAGCAACTTTTGATAAAAATAATGAAGAAGAAAAAGTGTATCGCTTATCTGTTAGTACTTTAGAAAGAATTACTAATCCGTTAATAAAGCTTGTTGATACCTCTATAAGGTCATTGATCTTATCAATAGTAGATGAAAAAATTACCCAAATTATTGCTATGGAAAATATAGAAAAAGAAAAAATTAAAAATTTCAAAATATCGGTAATTCAATATTTGAAATCAGTATATCTACCAAATTTAAAGACAGATATTAAACAAAAATTCTTAATTCGAGATTATATATTAATTAATGTAATTAAGGAGCAAGGGAATCGTTATCTTTTTACAGAAAAGCATTCTAGAATATATCAAGTATAGCGCAAGGAACCAAAGTGGTTCTTTTTTTGATATGGGATAAATTACCAATGTAAAAGTGCGAATATACATATTATAATATTAGTAAATATTTCAAGTAAAACGTGTATAAGTTTTCATTATTAGGCAAAAATAATGTTAGATACGAAAGTGAGGAAAAATAATGAAATCAACTGGTGTTGTAAGAAGAATAGATGAATTAGGTAGAATTGTTATTCCTAAAGAAATAAGGCGTAATTTAAGAATTAAAGATGGCGAAGCGTTAGAAATCTTTGTCGATAGTGATTTAATCGGTTTGAAGAAGTTTTCTCCAATGAATGATTTAGAGTCTATTGCAAAGGCTTTAGTAGAAAGTGTATATATGTCTTCAAAAAGGGATATGATTATTACTGATCGTGATAAGATAATTGCTGCTTCTATCAATCTTAGAAAAAAATATTTAGGTTTAACGATTAGTTCTACAGTAGAGGATTTTCTTGATAATCGTCAGACTTTAGTAAAAAATGAGCCGTATGAAATTAGTTTGACTGAAGGAAAAAGTGAATGTTGCCCTTTATTAATTAATCCTATTGTCGTTAATGGAGATTGTATAGGTTTAGTGATTACTTTAGCAATAGAAAAACCATTAGATGAATTTGATGAGAAAGTTGCTGAATTAATAACTCAATTTATTAGTAAAAATATTGAAGATTAAAAAATGATGTGCTATAATGATATCGAACTTCAAGTAGATGGATATAGTGCTAAAATTTTTAATTATTTGTATTATGTCCTATAAGGACTTTTTTTATTAAGGAGGATATTTTATGAAAAAGTATTACATTACCACTCCAATTTATTATCCTAGTGCTAGTTTTCATATCGGTCATTGCTATACTACAGTAAGTGCTGATGCGATTGCTAGATATAAACGATTAACTGGATATGATGTTTATTTTCAAACAGGAACTGATGAACATGGCCAAAAAATTGAAAGAAAAGCAAATGAAGCCAATGTTAGTCCAAAAGAGTATGTAGATGAAATTGTTAGAGATACTAAAGATTTATGGGAAAAGTTAAATATTTCTTATAATCGTTTTTATCGTACAACCGAAGAAGATCATATAGAAATTGTCCAAAAAATTTTTTCTTATTTATATCAAAAGGGTGATATTTATAAAGGAGAGTATAAAGGGTTATATTGTACCCCGTGTGAAGCATTTTGGACGGTTACTCAATTAGTAGACGGAAAGTGTCCAGACTGCGGTAGAGAGGTAGAAGAAGTAAAAGAAGAAAGCTATTTTTTTCGTTTATCTAAATATCAAAAGCAGTTAGAAAACTATTTTGAAAAACATCCAAATTTTATTCAACCAGTTTCTAGAAAAAACGAAATGATTAATAACTTTTTAAAACCAGGATTAGAAGATTTGTGCGTATCAAGAACAACATTTAATTGGGGAATTCCCGTTAAAGAAGACCCAAAACATGTAGTGTATGTATGGATTGATGCTTTAACTAACTATATTACATCCCTTGGATATATGAAAGATCATGATGAAATGTTTCAAAAATATTGGCCAGCTGATTTGCATTTGGTAGGAAAAGAAATTATTAGATTTCATACGATTATTTGGCCATCAATTTTGATGGCATTAGATTTAGAATTACCTAAGCAAATTTTCGGACATGGTTGGTTAATGATTGATGGAAAAAAAATTAGTAAATCCCTTGGAAATTATAAAGACCCAAGAGAATACATTAACGATTATGGTGTTGATGCTGTTCGCTATATTATTTTAAGAGAAGTTCCTTTTGGAAATGATGGAAATTTTACTGTAGAGGGTATGATTAATCGAATTAATGCTGATTTAGCCAATAATTTAGGAAATTTAGTCAATCGCACGTTAAGTATGTTAGATAAATATTTTGATGGCATAATTCAAAAACCAACAAAGCAAGAAGAAGTGGATAACGATTTAATTCAAATGTCTTTATCATTACCTAGACAAGTAGAAGATAAGATGGAGCAATTAAAAATAAGTGAAGCGTTAACTGATATTTTTGACTTATTAAAAAGTGCTAATAAGTATATTGATGATACTATGCCTTGGGTATTAGCGAAAGATGATAGTAAAAAGGAAAGATTAGGAACAGTTTTATATAATTTGCTAGAAGTAATTCGTTTTGCTGCTGTGTTGTTGCAAGCATATTTACCTGATACTGCTGAAAAAATATTAAATCAGCTAAATACAAAAGAAAAGGATATTTCTACATTAACAAAATTTGGTGGATTAAAAGATCAGGTGAAAATTAACGAACATGTTCCATTATTTTTAAGAATTGAGAAATAATATGTTATTAATTGATACGCATTGTCATATTGAACCATTGGAAAACAAAATTATAGATAAATTAAAAGAAGCAACGGAGCATCAAGTAGGAATTTTAATCATTAGTTATTGTGAAATAGAGGAAATCAAAAAATATTTCTTGTTGAAAAAGAAAATAGATGGTATTTATTATACATTGGGATACCACCCTTCAGAAGCAAGTAAAATAAAAGAAGAGGATTTATCTTTTTTAAAAAAAATGTTATTTGAAAATCATGTAATTGGAATCGGTGAAATCGGATTGGATTATCATTACGGAAAAGAAAATAGAATGTTACAACTTGATTTATTTAAAAGACAACTTTCTATTGCAGAAAGCGAAAATTTACCAGTAATAATTCATTCAAGAGATGCTACATTAGATACAATAAAAGCATTAAAGGAATATCGTGTTCGTGGAATTATCCATTGTTTTTCAGGTAGTTTAGAAACTGCAAGAGAATATATCAAAATGGGTTTTTATCTTGGCATAGGGGGAGTTGTTACTTTTTCAAATAGTAATTTAAAAGATGTGATAAAAGAAATTCCATTAACTTCTATTGTATTAGAAACAGATAGCCCTTATCTAGCACCAGTTCCATTTAGAGGTAGTGAAAATTCATCAAAAAATATTTTTGTTATTGCTAGTTATATTGCTAAGGTGAAAGAAGTGTCAAGTGAAGAAGTAGCACAAATAACTACAAATAATGTTTTGCAAATATTTGACCATAAGATAAAAATATGATACGATAAATTTGTTAATAAAGGTGAAGAATGAAAAAATTAATAAAAAAAATCCTTGAATATTTTTCCTTTGTTTTGTGTATTGAATTGATGATCTTAATTGTCATTAGCGGAAATAAAAGATATTCAGTTACGACAACAAATACAAATATAGTAAAATCAATTGAAGCAATTCATATTGTTAATAAATATGAATCTATTTTATCTGCTAAAGAAGATTCAATAGTAATTCCTGTTTACGAAAACTTCGATGAGTTAGTAGCTAACGGAGCAAATGGTCCTGTATCTTTTATTGGAACGATTACTGGTTATGGTCCTGATTGTGAAGGATGTGGAGGTAGAACTGGTTGTCCTCCTAGACAGGATGTGCGAAATGGAAATATTTATTATGATGACGATGAATATGGAACCATTAGAATTGTGGCTACGGATAAAAGAATTCCTTGTGGAAGTATTGTAAAAATTTCCAATTATCATTTTGCTGATGAGCCGATTATTGCGATTGCTCTTGATCGAGGAGGCGCAATTAAGAATAAAACTATGGATTTACTTTATAATTCAGAAGAAGAGACAATTCCAATTGGTAGACAGTGGGATATAAAATTTGACATTATACGTTGGGGATGGTAGTCTTCAACTTTTTATTTACTATTGAGAGATAATTTTTTGCGATTATTAGAAAAAAATCCGTTTGTTTCTTGAATAAGAATTTCGAATATGTTAATATATTAATAGAATATTGTAGGTGGAGGAAACTATGGTAAGAGAAAATAATAGTAATGTCAGGAATTTGGTTATTTCTTTAGTTGGTATTTTTGTATTGATTGTTGTTGCAATATGTACAAGTTATGCTGCATTTACGTTTAGTAAAACGGGAGATAAAGTAAATACGATTACCACTGGTTCAATAACATTTTCCTATAATGAAACAAGTAATGGCATATCGATTGTAAATGCTCAACCAATGACTGATGCTGCTGGAAAAACTTTAATAGCTCAATCATCAGAAAATGGAATTAATCAAGGTTATTTTGATTTTAATGTCAGTGGAACAATACGAGGAAATAAAACTATTTCTTATGAAGTTTATGGATTAATGGATAGTGCAAGTACACTTGAACCGCAATATGTAAAAGTATATCTTACAGACGGAGAGTTGACTGATGCTCCTTTAGCAGGATATGATGGTGCAGTAGTACCTGTTTATAATAGTTTACCTGTTGCAACTAGTGATAGTAATGGAAAAAGGTTATACTTGGGGACTTTTAATAATACTGATTCGGTAAAAAATTTTCGTTTAAGAATGTGGGTGGCAGATACTTATCAAGGTGATAAGCAAACAACTATTGATCCTGATACAGGAATCACTTCATCAGGAACAGTAAAAAAGAACTTTTCTATGACGGTAAATGTTAAAGGAGCTTGATAAGAATATACTTTTCTTTTATGGGAAGGCATTTTTCTTGACATTTTTTTACACTTTTAAAATTGTTTTCACTTTGTTTATTTTTACCATAGTGTTCGTTTTTTTAAATATTTTTAAAAATTCGTAAAATATTTAGATAAAATAAAAAAACTTATTGCTTTTTTTTTCTAGCTTTGATAATATGGATATTGTAAAGGAGGTTAGAAACATATGAATAACAATTCAAAACAAATTTTATTATCAGTTCTTGGTGTTGCCATTTTAGTTGTTGCAGTAGTAGGTGTATCATTTGCTGCTTTCACATTTAGTCAAGAAGGACAAGTTGAAAACTACATTCAAACTGGAACAATTACAATGACTTACACAGAAGGTTCAACAGGAATCACTTTAACAGAAGCACTACCTATGGCAGATGCTCAAGGTAAACTTTTATCAGGTGAAGGACAAAAATTTGATTTTTCAGTACAAGCAACATTATCATCTGCTACAACAATCAATTATGAAATCACAGCAATCAAACAAGCAATCACAGGTGAAGGAATTACTCAATTAAAAGATACAGATGTTAAATTGTACTTAGAAAAATCAGTAGGAGATACTGCTAATTATACTCAAACAATGGCTCCTACTAACTTTACTCCAATTACTAGTGATAGCGCAACTGGTTCACCATCTGGTTCAATGGTTCTAGAAAGTGGATCATTTACTACTCAAGGAACAACGATTCACAATTATCGTTTAAGAATGTGGATGGATCAAAATGCACAAGTTACTGGAACAACTCAAAAATATTCAGTAAAAGTAAATGTGTATGCTAAACAAGTAGTTGAATAGGATTAAAAAAAGGACTTAAATGCAAGTTCTTTTTTCTTTTTACCTAAAATTTTGTTGAAAAGATTCTCAATTTTATGATATTATGTTAATATATGAGAATAATAAGACAGGTGAGTACAATGAAGGTGGAAAAATGGAAGGATGAAAAGAAAAAAAGTTTTTTTAATCGAGAACTTTTTGAAAAAGTTAAGAAAACTTTGCATTTTATTACATCAATATTCATGTATGCAATTTTAGGAATTTTAGTAATTGCAGGAACAATGATGTTAATTTATTTCATTGATATTAAAATTAATGTAGCAAAAGGAACTTATACAGCGCCAATTTATGGGGCATACATTATCATCAGTGAAAGTATGGTTCCAACGATTCAAGTACAAGACGCTATTGTAATAAAGAGAGTAGAAGGAGAAGACATTAAGGTAGGCGATATTATTACTTTTACTTCTACAGATACTAGATTTCCTGGAGTTACGATTACCCATCGTGTTGTGGAAATAACAAAAGATGAAAAGGGAAAATATTTATTTAGAACTAAGGGTGATCATAATAATACGGCTGATTTTACTTTGATTGATGAAGATCATGTCAATGGAAAAGTAGTATTAAAAATTCCTAAAATTGGATATATTCAATATTTTTTAACGCAATCATATGGATGGATTATAGCCGTTGTTATTCCTTGTTTGGGAATTGTAATTTATGATATTATGAAATTGTGTAAAGTAATTAAAAATAACATTAAACCAAAAAAGAAAATTGTATCAAAAAAAGGATAAAGAGGTAAACAAATGAAAAAATGGATATTTACTATAATAGGCGGTGTAGTGTTAATTGGTTTTGTCATTATTACTTCTATTGCTTGGTATCATTTCTTTGCTAAGGAAGAAGTCTTATTAACAAATTTTCAAGTATTTAGTAGCAATAGTACAGAATCAATAACGAATCAAGTTCCTATGAGTGACGATGTTGCAATAAAGGATTTACCGCCGTATGAAGTAAAAATTAAAAATAATGGAACAGGTTCAGGTTCTTATAAAATGTGGTTAGAAGAATTAAATTCGTCTATGGTAGATGATGGATGCAATGACAATCAATTATTAGATAAAAGTCAATTGCGATATCAAATTACATTAAATGGTGTTGAACTTGCAATAGGTGAGTTAAGTGAAAAGGAAAATAACATTTTAGATATTGAAAATTTAGCTCCAGGGGAAGAAAACGTTTATCAAATTCGAATTTGGGTTGCTGAAAGAAGTGAACAGTCGAATTGGTGGAATAAACATTTTCATTATAAAATTAGGGTTAATTCTATATAAGGAGAGAGAAATATGAGAGAATTTATAAATCAATATATTAAATTAATAGCATCAGCATTAACAGGATTAATTTTTGCTTATGCTTCATTTTATTTAATTCTAAATATTTATCATCAACAAGAAATTGCTAGGGTGATGAAAGTTGATGTGCAATCATTAAGTAGTTATACGACTATTCAAAAAAACTTAGATGAAGTAGCAGAAAACATTAAATTTACACCAAATACTTATAAAGGACCATATGATACTACAATGCTATTATCTATGCAAGGAGCTATTTCTATATGTCGAAATTATATTATGAACGATACATTTAAAGATTTAACTACTCATCAGGAAATTGGTATTGTTGATATAGAAAATTTCCGCTCATCATTTCAAAATGATGTGGTAAACAAATGTATGATTGAACAATTATATTATTTCACTTCAGATCGTCCAATTTTAAAGGAAATTCGACCATTTATTAAATCAAATATTCAATTGTTTATTGATTCAGACATGTACATTAAGCGTGATATCTTTAATAATAGTAGCTATTTCTTTAATTCAGATCATACCGATAATACTTATCGTAGTTCAGTAAAAGATGCATTTGCCCATGTGATGAATCATTATAAATCAGCATCAGATTTCTTATTAGAAGTTTCTAGATGGTATAAAGATAGAGTGGAGGAACGCTAATGAAAAATATAGTAAATAAAATATTTTATGTTTTAAAATTTATCCTATTGATTTTATCCTTTGCCTTATCTTTATTAATTATTGTAAAAATGTATGAACGTCTTGGAAAAAGTTTAAAGGAATCGTTATCATTCTTTTTACCTTTTTTAGCAATATTTATTGTATTTTCCATAAATATGGTAGCTGATCAAAAAGCAGTGAAAGACAATATGTTTTTTAACATTACTTCTTGTTTGGTATTATTAGTAATTACCTATATTGGATATCGTACAATATTTGATAAAAATATGATTATTAATAGCTATATGGGTTATGGTATGAGTTTTAATTATTATTCTGAAGCCGTTCCTTCGATTAAAATGTTATTATACGGTTTAGTAATTACAGATATTTTCTTAATGTTTATTAAAGAAGAGAAAAAGCCTATTCCTATTAAGCTTGAGAGTAAAGAACCTATTATAGAAAAAGAAGAAAAGCAAGAAACGGTGGTAAAAGAAGAAAAAGAATTAAAAACTCCACTAAAGAAAAAAAGTACATATACCCCTAAACCTTCGTCAAGAAAAAGAAATGAACAATATACATCAAAAAATAAATATACTGATAAGAAGAAACGTTGATATTTGTGTTTCTTTTTTTGTAGCTTTTTAGTAATTCATTTGATATGATAATAGATATTGGTGATATTATGGAAAATTTTATATTTAAGAAATCGTTAGGACAAAATTTTTTAACAGATACAAATATTGTAAAAAAAATTGTTGAAGTAGCAGGATTAACCAATGAAGATTTGGTTATTGAAATTGGGCCTGGAAGTGGTGCTTTAACTATTGAATTAGCTAAGCAAGCTAAGTTTGTGTTATCTTATGAAATTGATGAGCGATTAGAAAGTATTTTAGATGAAAATTTAAAAGAGTTTTCTAATGTCGAAATTATTTATTCTGATTTTTTGAATAGAATAGTAAAAGAAGATATCAAAAAATATTCTTTTAAACGTTTATTTGTAGTAGCAAATTTGCCTTATTATATTACAACGCCAATTATTGAAAAAATAATTGAGGAAGATTTATCCATTGAAAAAATTGTTGTTATGGTACAAAAAGAAGTAGGGGATCGTTTTTCTGCTAAAACAGGAACAAAAGATTACAATTCTTTATCAATATTTTTACAATATCATTATGAAGTGAAAAAGGAATTTATTGTTAGTAGAAATTGTTTTATTCCAAAACCTAATGTAGATAGTGTGATTGTATCTTTCACCAAAAGAAAATATAAAGAGGAAATTCACCATATAGAAAATTTTGAACAATTAATAAGAGATAGTTTTCGTTATAAAAGAAAAAATTTAAGAAACAATTTAAAGAGTTATCCATTAGCACTTATCAATGAGGTATTATCGAAGTATGGGTTAGATTTAACTACTCGCGCTGAGCAAATTTCTTTAGAAATATTTATTGATTTAGCAAATACATTATTTCCTTAATGTATTTTTTATTCATTTTTTTAAACTTTTATTCATAAGATGTCTTGGTGATAATTATGCATTTTAAGATTGGTGATTGTGTAACGAGAAAATCTTATCAAAATGATATTATGTTTATAATTATTGATATTGTTGATGATATAGCACTATTAAAAGGAATTGATGTGCGACTAATTGCAGATAGTGAATTAAATGATTTGGAAAGGGTAGAAAGTTTAGAGGATACAAAGAGGGAAGATATCAATATTTTAAATCGCATAAAAGAAGAAAATACACTTGATCGTTCAGAATATTTTTATCTTCCTGGTAAAGTATTACATATTGATGGTGATTTTGAATATCTAAATCGTTGTATGAGTTTTTATCGTTCAATGAATATCAATGCTTATGGTGTAAAAATAAAAGAGGATGAAATAGCTACTCGTCTACCAATCATGTTAGAAAATATAAAACCAGATATTGTTGTTATCACAGGTCATGACTCTAGACAAAAAAGAAATGGGAAATATGTGTATAAGAATTCAGAAAATTTTATTTCTGCAGTAACTGCCGCTAGAAATTATGAAAGGAATCAGGATAAATTAATGATTATTGCGGGAGCTTGTCAGTCAAATTATGAAGAATTAATTAAAGCAGGCGCTAATTTTGCATCAAGTCCAAAAAGAATAAATATTCATGCTCTAGACCCAGCAATTGTTGCCGTATCTATTGCTTTAACAGAAAAGAGGAAAGAGATAGATTTGATTAATATATTAGAAAAAACGAAATATGGAACAGACGGAATGGGAGGAATCATTACGAACGGTTGTATGTATGTGGGGTATCCTAGATGATGATGTTAGATAAAATAAGAACAGAAATTGAGCAAAATAAAGGAAAGTTGATTTCTTTTCGTTTTAATGGCGCAAGAAATCAGATAGAAGTTTTCGATGGAATGATTGTAAATACTTATAAATATGTATTTTTGGTAAAAGTAAATAATGCTAGTCAATCTATTCGATCTTATACTTATACCGATATATTAATTGACAATTTGGAAATTATTCACGAAAACTCTTGATAATTCATAAATAATATTATAAAATAATATTATATAAAGTCATCAGACTTTAGAGGGAGGAAAGCACATGAAAATTACATCAGTCAGTGTACGGAAAATAGAAAAAGAAGGATCTAGAATGAAAGGAATTGCATCAGTTCTATTAGACGATAGCTTTGCCGTTCACGATATTCGTATTATCGAAGGAGATAATGGATTATTTATCGCTATGCCAAGTCGTAAGATTACTGCAAGAGGAGAAGGAGAAGTTGATAGATATCGTGATATTGCCCATCCTATAAATCCTGAAGTTCGTTCTATGTTTGAACAAGCAATTTTTGAAGCATACAAAAACGCTGAAGATGAACCTGTTGATACAGAAGAAGAATAAATATTAAAGTAGGCCTGTGCCTATTTTTTTTATCATAAAATGCTTAGTTCTTGCATACATTTTATTGGGAGGAATGTATGTGGATAAAAATGATGGAATCAATAATTACAATCATGGTGTTAGTGTTATTGAAAGAAAAAACTTACTAGTAACTGGTGTAAAAAAAATTGATAGTTTTGACGATGAAGAATTCTATATGGATACAGTAATGGGATATTTAATCGTTAAAGGCGAAGGATTAGAATTAATAAAGTTAGACACTTTACAAGGAAATGTATCAATAAAAGGTTTAATTAAAAGCTTTTCTTATGCAGAAAACGCGAAAGAAAAAGAAAAAGACAATGGTTTATTCACAAAATTGTTTAAATGATTAATTTAGAAATACAAATTCAATCATTATTAATCTCCTTTGTTTATGGAATGTTTATTGCTTTTTTATATAATTATCACTATAAATTTATTTACTATAAGAAAAAATGGTTACGTTTTCCTTTTTCCTTAGTATTTTGTTTAGACGCTACACTTTTGTTTTTCATTTTAATGTTAAAAATTAATTATGGACTTATTCATTTATATTTTATTTTAAGTGCAATTTTAGGTTTTATATTAGGAAATTTAAAAACAAAATCTATTCGAAGATGATTGAATTTTGTTTTTTTTTTGTTATACTGAATTTAAATAGGATGATGAAAATGAAAATAGGTGGAAGAGTTGTAGTTTTTGGATTAGTTAGTGCTGTTGCTATATTTCTAATGGTAAGTACAATTACCAATTACTGGGTAGAAATATATCAAAAATATAAACAAAAAGATGAATTAGAGGAACAATTAGTAGAGTTAGAAGAAGAAGAAGAAAGGCTTAAAGTTGATGTCGATCGATTACAAGATATAGATTATATAGCAAGATATGCTAGGGAAAAGTATCTTTATTCTAAAGAAGGAGAACTTATTTTTCGTTTGCCAAAAGAATAAATTTAGATAAAATTCTTTATCCGACAAAATAAATTAAAATCTTATAGTATATTATCCCGTGGTGATAATGATGATAAGATATATTTTGTGTATTTTATTAAGTATTACAATTTTTGATTTTTTAAGTGAATTTTTAATATTAATAGGTGCAAAAAAAATAAAGTATGATAAAATAGGATTAGTGGCCTTAATTATTGGTAATATTATTACTAAATATTTTACGGTGACTGATTTTTATAGCGCTTACATTTTTGAATATATATGGTATGGTTTATTCTTATATGGAGCGTTTATGATTCTAAGAGAATTATCAAAAAAAATATGGATGAGAATAAAACGAGAACGACGGAGGAAAAATGCTTGATTTAACACAATATTTTGATAAAAAATTAAAAGTTAACGAAAAAGATATTATTGTTGTCGGATGTTCTTATGGTCCTGATTCCATGGCCTTATTACATCAGTTAGTCACTTATCGGAAAAAAGTTCCGTTTAAAATTGTATGTGCCCACGTAAATCATCAAATAAGAAAAGAAAGTAATGAAGAAGAAAAAAAATTGGAAGAATATTGTAAAGATAACCAAGTTTATTTTGAACTACTAAGAATTGAAAAATATGGTGATGATAATTTTCATCATTCAGCGCACGGAATTCGATATCATTTCTTTCAAGAAGTAATAAAAAAGTATCAAGCGCAGTATTTGATGACTGCTCATCATGGAGATGATTTGATAGAGACTATCCTTATGCGGTTAGTTAGAGGTTCTAGTATAAAAGGATATAGTGGTTTTGAAGAAATTGTAGAATATCCTACTTATAAAATTGTTCGACCATTTATTTATTATACAAAAGAAGATTTGATCTCTTATGATCTATCAAATCGAGTTCCTTATGCGATTGACTCATCGAATGCAAAACGAGTATATACTAGAAATCGCTATCGTATGGAGTTACTTCCTTTCTTAAAAGAAGAAGATAAAAACGTACATGAAAAGTTTTTAAAATTTAGCTTACTTTTAAAAGAATGTGACTATTTTATTGAGAAACAATCGAAAAAATGTTTAAAAAATGTGTTTCAAAATCAATGTTTAGATATTATAAAATATAAAGAGTTAGATGAATTTTTGCAAAAAAGGGTTATTTTTTTGATTTTAGAAGAAATTTATCAAAATGATTTAAACATTATTTCGACCCGACATGTGAACCTTTTATCTGATTTAATTTATTCTAAAAAAGCAAATGCTAGGATTTATTTACCAAATCATGTTATGGCGATAAAAAGTTATCATCAATTAATAATAGAAAAAGAAGAAAAAGAGCTATTAGAATCTTATGATGTTCAATTGTTTGATTATTTAAAATTACCTAATGGTAAAAATTTGCAAATTGTGTTATCATGTGATAGCAATGGAAATGATATTTGTAGGTTAAATAGCAGTGATATTTCTTTGCCACTTTATGTTAGAACAAGAAAAATGGGAGATAAAATACTCTTACGAAATTCAGGACATAAAAAATTAAAAGATATTTTTATTGATTCGAAGATTCCAAGTCGTTACCGTGATAATTGGCCAGTGTTAGTAGACTCTAAAGGAGAGGTTCTTTGGTTACCAGGATTAAAAAAATCAAAAAAAGCTCGTAAAATTAATGAAGAGTGTGATATAATAATAAAATATTATTAAAGGAGGAGATTTTATGAACAAAAGAAATATGAAGAAAAACATTATTCCATATCTTGCCTTAGCCCTTATCTTAATGGCTATTTTCTATGGATTTAATGTATTAAATAAAAAGGTGAATGTATTTTCTTATGATGAATTTATTAAAAATGTAAACCAAGGTAGTGTTGTAGAAATTGTGGTAACACCAAGGGATAGAGCACAAACTTACGAAATTGTTGGAAAATTAAAGGATTATAAAGAAAATGAAACGTTTTTTGTACGCGTGCCCCTTTCTAATGAAATGATGAAAAAGATTATGGAAGCATCAGAAAGATATGATTTTAAATTTGTTACTCACGATGATCCAGAGTCTAGTTCCTTATTGTTGATTTTAGTCAACGTTGTCCCTATATTACTTTTAGTAGGTGGTGCCTTTTTCTTATTCACAAGACAAATGGGTGGAGCTAATAAATCTATGGATTTTGGCAAAAGTAAAGCTAAATTAAGTAGTGATAAAAATAAAGTTACGTTTAACGATGTAGCAGGATTAAAAGAAGAAAAAGAAGAAGTAAAAGAATTAATCGATTTCTTAAAAAGTCCAAAGAAATTCCAAAAATTAGGAGCACGTATTCCAAAAGGTGTACTATTATTTGGGCCTCCAGGAACAGGAAAAACGTTACTTGCTCGTGCTGTAGCAGGAGAAGCTAATGTACCATTTTACTATATTAGTGGTTCAGACTTCGTAGAACTATTTGTCGGAGTAGGAGCAAGTCGTGTTCGAGATATGTTTCAACAAGCCAAAAGGAATGCTCCATGCTTAATTTTTATTGATGAAATCGATGCAGTAGGTCGCCAGCGTGGAACAGGTTTAGGCGGTGGACATGATGAACGTGAACAAACACTAAATCAATTATTAACTGAGATGGATGGTTTTGGCGAAAACGAAGGAATCATTATCATAGCAGCTACTAATAGACCTGATGTATTAGATCCAGCCTTATTAAGGCCAGGAAGATTTGACCGTCAGGTGACAGTTAACTTACCAGATATTAAAGGTCGAGAAGAAATTTTAAAAGTTCATGCTAGAAACAAGATTTTATCTAAAGGTGTAACACTAGAAAACTTAGCCAAGAGAACGCCTGGGTTTAGTGGAGCAGATCTTGAAAACTTATTAAATGAAGCAGCCCTTTTAGCTGTTCGTCGTAATAAAGAATCAATTACGATGAGTGAAATTGATGAAGCAACAGATCGTGTATTAATGGGACCTGCTAAAACAAGTAGAAAATATAGTGAAGAAGATCGTAAAATGGTATCTTATCACGAAGCAGGACACGTTGTTTTAGGATTAAAATTAAATGATGCAAATGATGTACAAAAAGTAACGATTATTCCTCGTGGTCCAGCGGGGGGATACGCGATGATGGTACCTAAAGAAGAACGAATGAATGCCACAAAAGACGACTTGTTAGAAGAAATCACAGGATTATTAGGTGGTAGAGTATCAGAAGAATTGATTTTCAATAAAATTACAACAGGTGCGCAAAACGACTTTGAAAAAGCTACTAAAATAGCTCGATCAATGGTTACTGAATATGGTATGAGTGACTTAGGTCCAATGCAATTAGAACAACAAGAAGGTGCTGCCTTCCTTGGAAGAGATTATAACAAAGTACGTAATTTCTCTAATGAAGTAGCGCATGAAATTGATATCGAGATGCGTAAAATTATTGATAGTTGCTATGTTAATGCAAAAAAAATTCTTGATGAAAATCGTGATTTATTAAAATTAATTGCTGATGCTTTATTAGAATATGAAACATTAACAAAAGAACAAATCGAATATTTAGTAGAAAATGGACATATGGAGGAAGAAGAAGAGAATTATGAGCGTATGCCATTAACTAAATTACGAGAAATTGCTGAGGAAATGGGCATTGAGAACTATGACAAATTGAATAAAGCTGATTTAATTAAGGAACTAAATGAACGTCAATAGTTCCTTTTTTCTAGAGGTGAAAAAATGAAATGGTATATTGGAAATGTTGAAATAAAAAACAAAATAGTTTTAGCCCCGATGGCAGGAATTTGTAATTCTGCGTTTCGTCGTATCGCCAAGGAAATGGGCGTTGGATTAATTTATGCAGAAATGGTAAGTGATAAAGCAATTGTCTATCATAGTAAAAAAACGCTCGATATGCTTTATATGACTGAGGAAGAACGTCCTATTGTTCAACAAATTTTTGGTGCTGATAAAGAAACTTTTAAGGAAGCGGCTAAATTTGTTGAAGAAAATATGAAACCTGATATTATCGATATTAATATGGGGTGTCCTGTTCCTAAAGTTGCTCTAAGAGCACAAGCAGGTTCTGCATTATTGAAAGATAAAAATAAAATTTATGATATTGTAAAAGCTGTTGTAGATGAAGTATCTATTCCAGTGACTGTTAAAATTCGTAGTGGTTGGAGTCAGGAAAATATTAATGCTGTTGAAGTAGCACAAATCTGTGAAAGGGCTGGAGCTAAAGCCATTTGTATTCATGCTAGAACAAGAAGTCAAGGATATAGCGGAAAAGCAGATTGGAATATAATTAAACAAGTAAAAGCAGCAGTAAAAATTCCTGTCATTGGAAATGGAGATGTTACTAGTTGTTATCTTGCTAAAAAAATGTTAGATGAAACTGGGTGCGATGCTATAATGATAGGTAGAGGTGTTCTAGGAAATCCTTGGTTAATTAAAGAAGTTATTGACTATCTTGAAAAAGGAATTGAACCCCAAAAAATTAGTAAAGAACAAAAAATAGAAATGTGCTTACAACATTTAAATTACTTAAGGCAAATAAAAGAAGAACATATTGCAGCAGCAGAAATTAGAAGTCATGTAGCCTGGTATTTAAAAGGAATTCCTAATTCGACAGAAATAAAAAATAAAATCTACCAAACAAAAGAAATTGATGATATAATTTTAATATTAAATCAGTACAAAAAAGAAAAAGGAGTATAAAATGAGAGCATATTTTCTACAACGTTTAGGAGCATATTTAATTGATGTCGTATTAGTTGTTTTAGCAGTATCTTTAATTGCAACATTTTTTCCTGAAAACAATAATTTAGTAAAATTAAATCAAGAAATGAAAAATTTAACAGAGGAATATTTAGAAGGAGAAATTAGCGCGAAAGATTACTTAGTAAAATCAAGTGATATCAATTACGATATTGCTTATCAACAAGTTTTTTTAACTATTATGAATATTAGTGCATTTATTCTTTACTTTATTATCTTTCAGTATTATAATAAGGGACAAACTGTTGGAAAGAAGCTATTAAAAATTAGAACTACGCGAATAGACGGAAAAGAATTACAAATCAACGATTTGGCACTACGTTCATTGGTTGCACATTCTCTTTTAATTGATATGATATTATTAGCCGTTATTTTGTTTGCTAATAGGGAAGTATACTTTTACAGTAGTAATATTCTAGAGGTGCTTCAATCCATTGTATTGATAGTGACAGTAATTATGGTAATTTACCGAAAAGATGGTCGAGGACTACATGATTTAGTAGGAAACACTATAGTTGTTTTAGATAATCCAAAAAAGGAGTTGGTAGTATGCGAGGAGAATTAACAGAACAAGAATTAGTAAGACGAGAAAAGGCAGAAGAATTAAGAGAAAAAGGAATAGATCCTTATGGACATCGTTTCGATGTGACGACAAATTCAAAAGAAATTAATGAAAAGTATGCTAGTTATGATAAAGAGCAATTACATGAAATGGAAATTCCTGTTATTATTGCTGGTAGAATTATGACAAAACGTAGCAAGGGAAAAGTTGGATTCATGCATATTCAAGATAAGTATGGTCAAATTCAAATTTATGTTAGAAAAGATGTTATTGGTGAAGATGAGTATGAATTGTTTAAAAAAGCCGATATTGGAGATATCGTTGGTATTAAAGGAAACGTCTTTAGAACTGATATGGGTGAATTAACTGTTAAAGCAATGGAATATATTCACTTAGTAAAAGCACTACGTCCACTTCCTGAAAAATTCCACGGTTTAAGTGATGTAGAAGAGCGCTTTCGTCGCCGTTATGTTGATTTAATTATGAATGAAGAAGCGAGAAAAATTGCGTTTATGCGGCCTAAAATCATTCGTTCTATTCAACATTATTTAGATTCACTAGACTATACAGAAGTTGAAACACCAGTATTAGGAACCATTTTAGGAGGAGCTAGTGCTAAACCATTTGTAACTCATCACAATACACTAAATATCGATATGTATTTACGTATTGCAACAGAACTATCCTTAAAACGTCTACTAGTTGGTGGAATGGATGGGGTATATGAAATTGGTCGATTATTTAGAAATGAAGGAATGGATAGAACCCATAACCCAGAGTTTACAACAATAGAAGTTTATAAAGCTTATAGTGATTTAGAAGGAATGATGGATTTAGTCGAAGGGATGATTAGTAACACAGCAATGGAAGTTTTAGGTACTTGTGATATTACCTGGAAAGGACATGAAATTTCTTTAGCACCTCATTATAAAAGAATTCACATGGTAGATGCGATTAAAGAGAAAACGGGAATTAATTTCTTTGAGATTACTTCTTTTGAAGATGCTAAAAACTTAGCTATTGAACATCACATTGAAGTAGAAGAACATTTTCAATTTGGACATATTGTTAATGCATTCTTTGAAAAATATGTCGAAGAAGAAATAATTGAACCAACGTTAATATACGGTCATCCTATTGAGATTAGTCCATTAGCAAAAAAAGATCCAAAGGATCCTAGATTTACGCAACGTTTTGAATTATTTATTTGTGGTAATGAATATGCTAACGCCTTTACTGAGTTAAATGATCCAATTGATCAAGAGGAAAGATTTAAAGCTCAACTGCAAGAGAAAGAGTTAGGAAACGAAGAAGCAAATGAAATGGATATTGACTTTGTAGAAGCACTAGAATATGGAATGCCACCAGCTGGAGGATTAGGTATGGGAATTGATCGTTTAGTCATGATGTTAACGAATAACGAAAGCATTCGAGAGGTTATCTTATTCCCAACAATGAAAATTAAGGAAAAAGATTAGTAATACTTTTTCTTTTTTCTATTTTGTCAAATTTATGTAAAGTATTTGTTTTCTTCCTTATTTGATTGTATAATAACCTTGGGAGGAGAAAATGAAAAAATATAATTGGTTGAAGTGGGTATTACTATCTTTATTACTTGTTGTGTTACTTTCATGGATTGTACCAGCGGCTCAAATGCAAGGAAATTTAATCGAATTAGGAAGAACACAAGTTGGTATATTTGATTTAGGAACATATCCACTAGTATGTTTGATGTATTTTGGCTATATTGCTATATTTATGTTATGTGTAGGCGGATTTTATGGCATATTGAATCAGACTGGAGTTTATCGAAAATTATTAGATAAAGTTACCGAGATGTTCAAAGGACGCGAAACCATTTTTTTAATAGCTAGCATCCTAATTATTGCTATATTAACATCTATCACAGGGCTAACCGTTGGATTATTTTTAATATTTCCATTAATCATTTCCCTTGTTTTATTGATGGGATATAATAAAATTGTTGCTGCTAGTGTAACAGTAGGGAGTATGGTAATTGGAATTTTTGGGAATTTATTTGGAAGTACTACTAGTAATTTGAATGAGATTTTATCACTAAAATACACTGATGAAATTGTTACAAAAATCATTCTTTTGGTAATAGGATTGGTATTGTTAATTTATCATACTATCTCTTATGCGAAAAAAGTTAAATCTGATTCAATTACAGAATCTAGAGAATACATTCCAGAAAAGGTGGAAACAAAAAAGAAAATTTGGCCGATGGTTGTGATGTTTGATTTATTAGTCATTTTTGTCATTTTAGCATTAACTGATTGGCAAGGCGCATTCAATATCAATTTATTTAGTGATATTACAAAAAAAGCTGCTGAATTTGAAGTTGGAGGATTCCCTATTTTTGCTAAAATTTTAGGTTCTAACTTATTAGGAACAACGCCACTTGCTTTTGGAGAATGGACACTACGTGAAGTTATTCCAGTTATCGTCATTGTAAGCTTAATATTAGTTGCAATTTATCGTATTAAAATGAAAGACGCTTTAGATGGTTTTGCTACAGGAATGAAAAAAGCCCTTTATCCAGCGTTATTAGTGTCTATTATTTATATGATATTAATTGTTACTACGTATCACCCATTCCAATTGATTATTTATAAATCAATATTTAGTTTAGCAAATGGGTTTAATGTGTTAACAACATCTTTAGTAGCAATTTTATCTTCATTCTTTAATCCAGAATTACTTTATGGTTCTGAATCTAGCTTACGTTATTTTGTTAGTATCATTACCAATAAAGAATTATATCCAGTTGTAGAAATTATTTACCAAACATTATATGCGTCTACCATGTTAATTGCACCAACGAGTGTAGTTTTAGTAGGAACCCTATCTTATTTAAAAGTTCCATACAAAAATTGGTTAGGCTATGTTTGGAAGTTACTGTTAGAACTTGTGGTTATAGCCTTTATAGTCTTTACCATTTTAACCGTAGTAAATTAGAGCATTTGCTCTTTTTTTTCATCCATTTTTTTCGTTACTAAATTTGTTAAATACCAATCCACATCTAATTCACTTTTTAGATCTTCCTTTTTCACATCTTCATTAAAAAGTTTTTGTTCAAAACAAAAATCAATTAGTTCTTCCAATGTTTGAAATTTGCGATTAACAATATCCGAATATCCGACATAAACGTTAGGTTTTTTCTCTAATTTATACATAAAACTCTCCTTATAATTCTATTATAGCCAAATTTTAGAAAAAAAGTTAGTATTTTGTCATTTTTTTGGTGGTATAAATCTTTGCCTTTAATACCAAAATTCGCATAGAATAGAATTGTAGATGGAGGAATTAGAATATGTTTTCTAAATTTGATGAAGATGCACAAAAAATTTTAATTAATGCAAGAAAAGAAATGACTTTACTAAAACATCCTTATGTAGGTAGTGAACATTTATTACTTGCGATGTTAGCGATTCCCTCACTAGAAATTACAAAAAGATTAAAGGAATATCAGCTAACTTATGATAGTTTTCGTGAACAATTAATAGAAGTCATTGGCATAGGAAGTGATGCAAATGATTGGTTTTTATATACTCCATTATTGAAGCGAGTAATGGAAACTGCTATTTTAAATAGCAAAGAAGTATCTGATGGAATAGTAAGTCCAGAACATCTTTTTTTAGCATTATTAGAGGAAAGTGAAGGAGTAGCTATTCGAATTATGTTAGGAATGAATGTTGATTTAGATAATCTTTATGAAGAAATATCTAATCAATTTACCTCTCGTTCTAAAAGAAAGGTGAAAAAACTTTATGTGGATGAATTTGCTGTTGATTTTAGCAAAAAAGCAGCCAATAATGAAATTGATCCAGTAATAGGCAGAGAAGATGAAATCGCTAGAATTATTGAAATTTTGTTAAGAAGAACCAAAAACAATCCTTTACTCTTAGGAGAAGCTGGAGTAGGAAAGACAGCAATTGTTGAAGGACTAGCTCAAATGATTTATGAAAAACAAGTTCCCGATCATTTAAAAAATAAACGCATTTTGTCTTTGTCTATGGCATCTTTAGTAGCAGGAACCAAATATCGAGGAGAATTTGAAGAGCGAATCAATAAAATTCTAAAAGAGTTAGAGGATGCTAATGATGTGATTGTCTTTATTGATGAAATTCATACCCTTGTTGGAGCAGGAGGAGCAGAAGGTGCAATAGACGCTTCAAATATTTTAAAACCTGCCTTAGCCCGTGGAAAAATCAAGCTAATTGGGGCAACGACAAGTGATGAGTATAAACAATTTATTGAAAAGGATAAAGCCTTAGCAAGAAGGTTTCAATTAGTGGAAATTTTAGAGCCAAATAAACAAAAAGTGTTAGATATTATTACTAACTTAAAACCTATTTATGAAAGTTTTCATAACGTAGAAATTCCTAATGATCTGTTACCTTTTATTGTAGAGTTATCCAATAAGTATATAAAGAACGCACACCAACCTGATAAAACAATCGATATTTTAGATGAGGTTTGTGCCAAGGTATCACTTGTGCAAGATAAAAATGACCAAAGGTTAGAAAGCTTGTTAGAAAAAAAGAAGACTCTTGCTATGAAAAAAAACAATGCTATAGTCAATCAAGACTTTAACTTAGCATCAAAAATTAAAAGTGAAGAACAACAAATTGAATCAGAAATTAATAAATTAGAACTCCTTCGCTTTAAAAACGCCAAGAAAAAGCAAGTAACAAAAGAAATGATTGCTAAAGTGGTATACTTAAAGACCAAAATTCCTGTATATGAAGTGTACCCAGGTCAATTAGAAAAAATCAATCAAAGTAAACAGATATTAAAAGAAAAGATTTTAGGACAAGATGAAGTAGTTAATCGTTTGTGTGATGTGACAAAGCGTATTTTACTTGGTTTAAAAGTAGAAAATCGACCTTCTTCCTTTTTACTAGTAGGTCCATCGGGCATAGGAAAGACAATGCTCGCTAAAGAGTATGCTAAAGAATTTTTCAATAATCAAATTATTCGTATTGACATGAACGAATTTAAGGAGGCTCATAGTATTAGTAAAATTATAGGAGCACCTCCAGGATATGTAGGATATGATAATAATCGAAATATTTTAGAAAAAGTTCGCGATAATCCTTTTTCTGTTATTTTACTAGATGAAATTGAAAAAGCTCATCCCGCAGTAATTTCTTTATTTTTACAAGCTTTAGATGAAGGACATTTAGTAGATGCTACAGGAAAATTAGTAAATTTTGAACATGTGATTTTTTTAATGACTTCCAATCTTGGATTTAATCATCACAGTTTAGGATTTTCAAGTGAAAAAACGAATCAAATTAAAAGAAAATTAAATGATACATTTAGTATTGAATTTATGAATCGAATCAATGAAGTTTTTATCTTAGATTATTTGAATCAATCTACTATAGAACAAATTATTAAGAAAGAATTAAAAAATACACAGAAGCGTTTTAAAGAAAAGGATGTTCAAGTGAGATTTTCTAAAGAGATTGTAAATGAGTTACTCACTTTGTCTAATTATAGTGAGTATGGTGCTAGAAAAATTAGAAGGTTAATTGAAGAGAAGATTGAAAGTCAAATTATTGATTTTGTAATGATGGGAAAAAAGAATTTATGCATTCAAAAGTTGGATATGGTTACCGAATGATAAAAAGGAAACGTACTATAATGAAGTGAACCTCATTTTGTTCACAAGAAAAAAGGAACGAATAAGCGAAAGTGAGTGTGACCTAAAATCTGTGTAAATGATAACTTTCCATGATTGAAGCAACAAAATATTTTGCTTCTTTTTGTTATTTAAATAATAACATGAGTTTTAAAATTGTCAAAGAACTAAATCCTACCATCAAACATTATGGATAGTTCCGATAATATTGGACCCCAATTTTGATAAGGAGCAGTCCATTTTTTAGTAATATTTTTTGTTGATAAATATAGGCATTTTAATAAGGACATATCTGTTGGAAAAACAGATTTCGTTTTTGTATATTTTCTAAATTGTCGGTTTAAAGATTCGATAGTATTCGTAGTATACATTATCTTTCTTATTGATTCTGAAAATTGGAAAAATGGACAAATTGCATCCCAATTTTCTTCCCAAGTGAGTGTGTCCAAAAATCTGTGTAAATGATAACTTTCCATGATAGAAGCAATA
>CAOKBR010000011.1 GCA_948466735.1 uncultured Mycoplasmatota bacterium
TTGAACCAAAAGAAATAAAACATAATTTAAAAGATTTTGATGAATTGAAAAATCAAATTAATAGTTTTAAATTAGAAGATTTAACAATATTCATGGAATCAACAGGAATCTATCATTTACCAGTTGAAAGATATTTTAAAGAGAATAATTTTAATACTTTGGTAATCAATAGTTTAACTACTAAAAATAATTATGATACTTTAAGGAAAACGAAAACAGATACAAAAGATTGTATGAGATTAGCCAAGTTGTTTTTTGTTAATGAAGTGGAATATCACGATTTATCAAAGAATGATTTATATGCCAATTTAAAAGCAATGACAAGGCAATATTTTTATCTAACACAATTAAATGTTAGTTGTAAAAATAGATATAAAAGACTAATTAATATTTGTTTTCTAGAGTTTGAAGAAATATTCAAAGGCAGTAGAATTTATGAAGAAACAGCATTAAACTTTATAAAAACATTTCCTCATGCTTATATTGTTAAAGAAAAAAGAATTGATGCTTTATATAATAACTTATATAAAACAAATTCTAGACATGATTATTATTACAAAAGACTAGCAAATAGGATTAAAGAGATTTCCCTAAATTCTTATCCAGGTGTAGACAAAGATCATTCAGATGTTAAAAACTTATCAGATATGGCAAGTATTTTACAAGAAAACATTAAGACAATAAATGAGTTAAAAAACAAGATGGTTGAGACAGCAAAAGAGTCACCATATTTTGATATTATTAATTCATTTTATGGTATTGGAGAAGTATTAACGACTGAATTACTTGGAGAACTTGGAGATATTACAAGATTTGATAATCATAAACAATTAATTGCTTTTTGTGGTTTAGATCCAACCATTATACAATCTGGAAAAAGTATTAATGTTCATGGAACAATTTCTAAACGAGGAAACAAATATGCAAGATGGATATTATTTAATATTAGTCAAATGGTAGTTAAGTTAGGTCATCAATGTCCTAATCACCCAGTATATAATTATTATTTAACAAAAAAAGCAGAAGGCAAACATTATTATGAAAGCCTAACTGCGTGTTCAACAAAAATATTAAGAATGTTATATACAATGTGCAAAAATAATACAACATTCAAAATAAATTAACAAATTCATTTTATCACATATATCACTATAATACACGAAAATTTTAAAAAAATGCCTATTTTCGTGATTTTGGTCGTGATATAATATTTATATAAATTTAGTATTGACAAAACTTAGATAGTCAATTTGAAAGTGAGATGTAATTATGGATAAGAAAAAAATTATGAATTGGGTAATAGCAATCATAGTGGCTATTGTGTATTTAACAGTAAGTCTTATATTTGATATATGGGCATTCTCTTGGCTTATATGGGTTGCTTATGCAATTTATAGATTTATCGCAAAATAGAAAAAATTACAATTTAGAATGGAGCAAGTATGAAAGAATTTTTGGAAAAAATTAGAATTCCTGATAGAAGTTTAAAAATAAGTAGGAAAATATTAAATACAAGTTCAATATTTTTATTAGGAATAATATTGGGAATGTTTTCTAAATGGCTAGATAATTTGAGCATTGATGATACAATATGGTGGAAACATATATTTGGAATATTAGATTTAAGAAATGTATTTTCTTTGTTTGGAATATGGATATTTATTGCTACTACCATTTCAGTATTTAGTAAGACACCATTAAGAGCAAGTTTGAATGTATTTTTGTTTTTTGTAGGTATGACAGTAAGTTACCATTTATATACAATTTATTTTAGTGGTTTTAATCCTAAAAACTATATGATGATTTGGTATGGAATAACTATGATAACACCAATACTTGCCTTTATTTGTTGGTATGCAAAGGGAAAAGAAAAAATATCAATTATTATTAGTAGCATAATCCTTACTATAATGTTAATATCATCTTTTAGTATAGGAGTTGGGTATTTTTATTTTAAAAGTATAATTGATACTATTTTGTTTATAGGAACAATATTAGTGTTATATGTAAATCCTAAAAATAGTGTTTATAGTTTGTTAATAGCATTATTATTAGCTTTTGCATTTAGAATTTTAGTATAACACAAATTACAATTTGAAAGGAGATGACAATATGAATAATGAAGTTAAAAAAGTTATTGAGAAATTTAAAGAAGTAAAAAATATATTAAAAGATTTTTCTACGAAAGAGGAAGCAATAGAATATCTTGTTAATGAAACAAAACTATTAAAAGAAGAATGTTCTGTTGCATATGATATTATTATGAAAATTGAAGATTAAATTACAATTAGTCTGTTTTTGTTTCTTAAATTATAAAATAATGCTATACTTATATTAATTAGTAATTATTACTCCCTATTAATGTTTGTAAAAAAAGTTATTTGACTTCTTCTTCACAGGCACCATTAGGAAAAATCGTCGCACTAAGCGATGTTGATATAAAGGAAGACTTAATATCTTATATGGATGAAGACATATTTAATCATCTAACAGAAACGCACCAAGAGAAAGTTAAAGGATCTTCATTAGCTTTAAGGAGAAAAAATAGTAGTAGCCAAAATCTGCAAAAGTAACAAAATTATATTGCTATTTTTTACTTTATTTGGTAAACTTATAGCGGAAATTGATGCAAATATTGTATTGATGAGTAGATTTAGTAAAAAAATAAAATAGTATGTTGAGTAATATGCTATGATTAGGGGGAAATGAAAAGTGCATAATACATTAAAAATTAGTTTAATAGCGATGCTTGTAACAGGTGCTATAATTGGTGGGATATCAATTAAAAATTTATCTATGTTATATACTACAAATAAAGAATTATATGATTCTAATATAAAAGAAAACCATATAAATGATGTAACAGTAGATTTTCAAAATATACATAAAAGTGATGCTGATAAAGACTTGAATTCATCATTTAATAAAAATAATCTAAATGATAGCTCCCAGTATAATAGTGAAAAGAAAAAAGAAACGATTAATTCTAATATAAAAGAACCAAGTCATAATATTCCGCAAGAACAGATAATTATTAATTCTAAGTTAGAAGATGAAAATAGTAATACAATAAATAATCAAGTCAGTGTGGATGAGCAAACAACTATTAATTCTGAATTAAAAAATGAAAACAATAATGTAAATATAGAGGATCAGACTAATACAAATACTACTTTAGAAGAAAAAATACCAGTAATTCAATATGATAGAACGACTTCTATTTATACTGATGATTATAATACTTTATTAAGAATAGAGTATTATATGAATAATAAGCTAACTTATTATTCTGTTATTGAAGAATATGATGTTACAACAAAATCTTATATTGAAAAGATTTATCAATGTAATCGTGAGACTAATATTGATCCTTTAATACGTACTGATATATATGTTAATGGCAATTTAACAAAATCATATTAATTTGTTCTAGAGCAATAATTATATATTTTTAAATCATAAAATGTACGATATTTTTAAAATGTTGTGCATTTTTAATGTTCTTTATAAAGTATATTGCAAAGGATAGATAGTGATTTAAGATAAGCATTACTAAAACAGGTAATATTATAAGGTGAATTTAGAATAAAAATTATTAAAAAAGAATGGAGGTTAATTAAATGTATGGTGCAGTTATTGGAGATTTAGCAAGTTTTATATAAGAGATAAGCAAATAAAAAAAGTTTCCACAGTTTCTGTGGATAAAATTATTTCACAAACAAGTTTTTTTAGCGATGATACCATATTTAACAATATCAATATTAGATGCAATATTAAATGATTTAGATTATGAAAAATATTTAAGGAAGTATACAAAAGAGTATTTGAATTATCATCTAGACTTTAATCTATATTTTAAAACTTCTTTTTCTCCTCAATTCATAAAATGGTATGAAGTGCTTATTGAAGGAAAAAGTTTGGGAAATGGTGCTATAATGAGAATATCTCCTGTTGGATACTTATTTGATAGTGAAAATGAAGTGAAGAAACAAGCGCAATTAGCTATTCTACCTTCACATAATTCAATAGAAGCCCTAGAAGCGTCGCAAATTGTGGTACTAATTATTTATTATGGAAGAATTGAACTTTCTAAAAGGAAATCATGAATAAATTAGGAAAGACACTCCAATATTTTCATCAAATAGTTTTACTGAATCGATTAAAAAAGTCATTTCCTATGGCGGGGATACCGACACTAACGCTTGTATTGTTGGTTCTATGGCAGAAGCTTTATATGGAATAGATGAATCACCGATTAAACTAGCTAAACAAAAGCTTCCTGATGAATTTAATGCTACCATAGAAAAGAGTTATCAAAAAAAATAAAAGCTTAAAATAAAAATGTCTTACATTATTGTAATGTTTTGTAAGATTAAAATGACGATTAATTTCTCTTTTTGTACTAATATAAGAGAAAAAGGAGGAATTATGAGTAAAACAGTTGGAATGATTGTAGGTATTTTCTTACTCGTTGGTTGCTGTGGAATGCTACTATATCATATGGAAAACTATGAAGAGGGGTATTATTCCATAATAGATAATCAAAAAATGAAAGAATTATCTACTGATGATAATATGAAATATGAGTCAATGCCAAAGGAAAAAAGAAAGCTTTAAAATTTAAAACGAGAAGAGTCCTAAAAGAAGATGCTTATATTCTATTAGAAGTTAGAGCTTTAGGTGTTTATCAATGGAAGGAAGTTAAGTTTGATGAATTACCTAAGAAGGTACAAGATAAATTAGAAAATATAAAAAAGTAATCGTTAAGTTTGATTACTTTTTATCTTTCCAATACCACCATATTAATTTTTCACTATCCCAAGTATCATGATTGGCATAATAAACAGCCATTCTAAATAAATATAATTGGCATCTATCTTCTTGATATCCTTTAAGCTTACAATCTTTTAAATATAACTCTTCTGGGTCTTTGCCTTTTAAATCTTCAACACAAGTAATTCCAATATTACATAAGTCTTCTTTTGTATTTTTTCCAATATATGGGATTGTTAATAAATTAGTTTTCATCTTTTACCTCCTTTTTTCTTCAATAAATAAGTTTTTCTAAATTGAATTATGCTAGTAAATAATATTATTACCTCAATAAAAATAAAGAGTGTACCGATAAATTGATTTTGGTTAAGTACAAGAATTCCTGTTATTAATATTAATCTAATTGCGGCAAGAAAAAATAAAGTAATAAAAATAATTAACGAGTATCTTAACCATTTTGGTATTTTTTGATTCTTACTTATTTCTATACTTCCCTCTAGAATGAATTCTAAAATAAATTCAAAAATTATTTCCATGCATCCTTCAAAATCTATATATTAAATATAGTTTTTTAGATAACTATATTATAACAAATTTTAAAAATTTTTACTATTAAAGAAAAAAACATTGACAATTGAATAGATGTTCAACTATAATTAAAAATAGTTGAACAAATGTTCAATTATTGCGTATATTATATTAAGGAGGAGTCATGGCAAAAAATGAGTTTACTTGTGATTGTAATGTAATTCACCAAGATTTAGTCAATAATGTCTTAAAAAAAATGCCTGATCAGAACACTTTTAACCATTTAGCTGATTTATATAAGTTAATAGGAGATACAACACGATGTAAAATTTTGTTTGCTCTAGATCAAGAAGAAATGTGTGTATGTGATTTAGCAAATGTCTTAAATATGACAAAATCATCTATTTCACATCAATTAGCGGTACTAAGAAGAAGCGGAATTGTTCGTTGCCGAAGAAGTGGAAAAGAAGTTTACTATACTTTAGATGATGAACATATTGTAAAATTGTTTGAAATTGGGTTAGAACATATTAATCATAAAAATTAGAAGGAGAAGTTTATGAAGACGTATAAGTTTAAAATAGAAGGTCTAGATTGTGCGAATTGCGCTAATGAGCTTGAAGAAACATTGTCAAAAATAGATATCATTGAAAATGTAAGCATTAGCTTTATGATGGAACGATTAACCTTTGATTGTAAGGAAGAAAATCAAATTCTTGCTATTGAAAAAGTGAAAAAGGTAATAAAAAAGGAAGAACCAAATGTAGAGATAAAGGAGGTATAAACGTTATGAATAAGAAGCAAAAAAAGCAATTGTTTAAGATTGTTATTGGAATACTTTTAGTTGCTCTATCTTTTTTTGTTCCCCTAAATAATAAAGTTATTTCTTCTATTTTGTTAATTACCGCATACTTTATTGTCGGGTATGATATCATATTAAAAGCAATTAGAAATATTTTTAAAGGTAAAATCTTTGACGAGAACTTTTTAATGAGTGTTGCTACTATTGGTGCTTTTTATATAGGAGAATTGTCTGAAGCAGTAGCTGTTATGCTTTTTTATCAAGTGGGAGAGTTATTTCAAAGCTATGCTGTTTCTAAATCAAGAAAATCAGTAGCAAATCTTATGGATATAAGACCAAATTATGCTAATTTGTACCGAGACAAGCAAGCGGAAAAGGTAAATCCAAATGAGGTGAAAATTGGAGATATTATTCTCATTAAACCAGGCGAAAAAATTCCCTTAGATGGTGTTATCATTGAAGGAGAATCGTTATTAAATACAACTGCTTTAACAGGAGAATCACTTCCTAAAGGGGTAAAAGTAGATGATGAAGTGTTAAGTGGATGTATTAATCATGAAGGAATTTTAAAAGTAAGAGTAACAAAAGAATTTAGGGAATCTACCGTAAGCAAAATATTAGATCTAGTGGAAAATGCAAGTAGTAGAAAATCAAAATCAGAAAATTTTATTAGTAAATTTGCTAAAGTTTATACTCCTATTGTAGTTATCATAGCCTTAATATTAGCTATTGTTCCACTGCTTATCATTAAAGATACTTCTTTTACTCTTTGGTTATATCGAGCTCTATCCTTTTTAGTGGTATCATGTCCTTGTGCCTTAGTTATTTCTATTCCTTTATCTTTCTTTGGTGGAATAGGGGCAGCATCTAAAATTGGTGTCTTAATAAAAGGAAGTAATTACTTAGAAGCCTTAGCAGACGCTAAAATTGTTGTCTGCGATAAAACAGGTACTTTAACAGAGGGAATATTTAAGGTACAAAAGGTAGATGCGATAGAATACTCTACTGATGATTTATTGGAATATGCAACTTATGCGGAAAGTTTTTCTAATCATCCCATTTCTTTGTCTTTAAAACAAGCTTATTCAAAAGAAATTACTGAAAAATTAGTAAAAGATGTTAAAGAATTTTCTGGTAAAGGGGTAAAAGCTATTGTAGGCGGTAGAATTGTTCTTGTTGGAAATGAAAAATTAATGAAAGAATATAAAATAGAATTTCAAAAAAATAGGGAAAAAGGAACTGTTATCTATGTGGCAATCGATAATAAATTTGCTGGAACGATCATCATTGCGGATAAAATTAAGGATGATTCTTATCAAGCAATAAAGTTACTTAGAAAAAATCACATAAAAAAAATAGTAATGTTAACGGGAGACAATGAAATAGTAAGTAAAGAAATAGCCAAGGAACTAAAAATAGAAGAGTACCACTCACAGTTGTTGCCACAGGATAAAGTAGAATGGGTAGAAAAGTTAATGAAGAAAAATATCCCTGGTAGGCTTATTTTTGTTGGGGATGGAATTAATGATGCTCCTGTATTAGCAATGTCTGATATTGGTGTTGCTATGGGAGGTTTAGGAAGTGATGCTGCAATTGAAGCGGCAGATGTAGTCATTATGAGTGACGAATTATCAAAAATTGCAACTTCCATTCAAATTTCTAAAAAGACAATGAAAATTGTCAGGGAAAATATTATCTTTGCAATAGTAGTAAAAATAATCGTTTTATTATTAAGTGCCATTGGTATTACAAATATGTGGATGGCCGTATTTGCTGATGTTGGTGTATCTATTCTAGCGATATTGAATGCACTTAGAATTTTAAATTTTAAAGGTGATAAAGTTGATGAAAATAGTGTTAAAAATTGATGGTATGACTTGTAGTGCCTGCTCTTCTGGGTTAGAAAAGTATCTAAACAAACAAAAAGGAATAAGTTCTGCTAATGTGAACTTAGTATTGTCCCTAGCTACAATTGAATATGAAAATTTAAGTAAAAAAGATTTAGAGCAATATATTAGTGAAGCTGGATTTACTAGTTTAGGAGAGTTTAATGGAATTGATGGTCAACAAGATAAAAGTAGGGAAAAGGTAAAATTACTTGGATTGGGATTTCTTCTTCTATTCATGATGTATATTTCTATGGGACATATGTTAAATTTTCCTAGTATTCCTTTTATTCCTCATGAAAATTTGATGATATTAGCAACAGTAATGTGTTTTTTAACTTTACTTTTTCTATGGTATGGTCGCGATATATTAAAAAGCGGAATAAAAAATTTATATCATAAAATGCCTAATATGGATACTTTAGTAATGTTTAGTGTATTATTTAGTTTTTTTTATAGCATTTATGGTTATATTCACCTTGCCTTTGGGAATATCGATTATATGTCTAGTTTGTACTTTGAATCTACTTGTATGGTCATTTATTTTATTCAACTAGGTAGATTTCTTGAAAATAAGAGTAAAGAAAAAACTAAGTCAGCGATTAAAAAGTTAGTAGAGATTACGCCATTAAATGCCATTTTAAAAGTAGGTGATAGGGAAAGAGAAGTAACCATTGATGAAGTGAAAAAAGGCGACATTTTAATTGGTAAAGCTTATGAAAAAATTGCTGTAGATGGTATTGTGGTGAGTGGAAAAACTTATGTTGATGAGAGTTTTATCACAGGAGAGAGTGTTCCTGTTTTAAAGGAAAAAGGAAGTAGGGTTATTGCTGGTTCTATTAGTTATGATGGGTATATTGAGTATCAAGCGACTAAAATTGGAAGGGAATCAACAATATCAGAGATAGTAAAACTAGTAGTTGAAGCAACAAATACAAAAAGTAAAATCCAAAAATTAGCTGATCGCGTTAGCGGGTATTTTGTTCCTATTATATTAGTGATTGCCATACTTACCTTTGTTATCCAAATGTTTTTAGGGCTTTCTTTGGAAAAATCGTTAATGCATATGATTACTGTATTAGTAGTAGCATGTCCTTGTGCCTTAGGTTTAGCGGTACCTTTAGTTGTAGTAGTAAGTAATGGTTTATGTACTAGAAAAGGTTTATTTTTAAAAAATGGTGAGGTTTTAGAAAAGGCTAAGGATATTGATACGATTGTATTTGATAAAACAGGAACGTTAACGTTTGGAAAATTAAAGGTATTTAAGGTATTTAATTATTCAAAATACGCAAAGGATGATTTATTGAACATTGTAGCAAATATTGAAAAAGGGTCATCTCATCCGATTGGAAAAGCGTTTGAAGTTGATGAAAACTTAGAAGTAAAAGACTTTAAAACTTTAACAGGACTTGGTGTTTATGGAAAAATAGAGAAAAAGGAATATTATTTAGGTAATAAGAAGATATTGTCAAAGTTAGGAATTATAGATGATAGAAATGTCGATTATGATGATTTAGTTAATAAGGGTTGTAGTATTGTTTATGTTGTTGAAAATAACAAAGTGATTGGAATGATTGGTGTACGAGATACGATACGAAAAGAGGTAATTGACACCATAAGTCAATTTACAAAAATGAATATTGATGTGATGATGTTAACTGGAGATAATAAAGTTGTAGCTAAGTTAATTGCTAAAGAGTTGGGAATTACTAAAGTTGTTGCTGATGTATTACCACAAAGTAAGGCGAAAGAGATAAAAAATTTAATGGACGCGGGGAAAAAAGTTGTTATGGTAGGAGATGGAATCAATGATGCTCCTAGTTTAGTGAGTGCGTTTATTGGTATTAGTATTAATGAAGGATGCGATGTTGCAATGGACTCATCAGATGTAATTTTGATGAACAATAATCTTGCCAATATTTTAGATTTGATTAAAATTAGCAAGCAATCTTACCGTGTCATCAAACAAAATCTTTTTTGGGCGTTTTTCTATAATATGTGTATGATACCTATTGCGATAGGACTTTTGGAACCATTTCATATTACGATGAGTCCAATGCTAGGAAGTATTGCCATGACCTTTAGTAGTTTAACTGTTGTATTTAATTCGCTAAGATTAGGAGGAAAGAAAAATGAAAGAAATTAAGTTAGTAATTAATGGAATGAAATGTGAAGGATGTGTTAATCGTATTAAAAATGCTTTATCTAAAGTAAAAGGTATAGAGAATACTGCTCTTTCGTTAGAAAGTAGAAATTTGACTTTTACAGTTAAGAAAGAAAAAATAGTACAAGAAATAATCGAGAAGCTAGAAAATTTGGGATTTCAAGTAAGTGAATAAGGGAAGAATAATGCGTAATGAAAAAAGGACTTTAGTCCTTTTAGTTATGGTACAATGGAAAAACGTATTCCTCTACCATAAGAATGATAATCTTTATCAATCAAAATGTTTTGACCAACGAAGATGATTTTGTCATAAGCATCAGATAAAGAGCTTTTTACAAATTCTGTTTTACATTTGATATCAACATAAGTATTACACTTTTCTAAATTGGTTTGCGTTAAGGTATAATAAGCCTTATTTGTTTTAATTACACCTCCACTAAGATAGATAATCGTCTCATCGGTGGGAATACTTCCAATTAAAAAGTTCTTATTTTCTTCATCCACATAAAATACTTTATGATGATTAATGATGATTACTTCATCTTTGATATCACTTCGATAAGTAAAAAAATCAAATTTTAGTGATTTTATATCGATAGATGGATAGTAATCATACCCATTTTTTTCTTTGTATTCGCTTGGACTCATAAAAGTTAATTGGTTATCATTATAATTAGAAACATATACTAATTCTTTATCCTTATTATAAATAGCGTTACGATAAGAAAAAGAAGATTCACCACTGTTATAGTCAGTTTTGATACAATTTTTATCATTAGAAAATAGCTTGCTACTATTAAATTGATAAATATCTCCTTTAGAGGTAATAAAATAATGACCTTCAAACACAGTAGCATCCTTTAACTCATCACATTTTAACCCTTCTTGATTGGATTCTCCCCAACCATATCCATAGTTGTTTTCTCTAATGATCTTTTCAAACTCAGATTCACTTCCACAACCTGAGAATAAAAACATTGTTATCAATAAAAAAATTAATTTTTTCATTATGCCCTCCTTTATATAGCATTATAACAATTCTTATCTTTCTATACAAGTTGCACTTTAACAACTAGACGTTTATTGATATAATACTATCTAAGGGAGTGATTCATTTTGGAAAGTTATATTGAAGTGATAAAAATAGCTTTTTTGGTGTTTCCTTTTCTAGCTTTTTTAATGAGTGTACCTTTTATTTTGATCCAATATCATCGATACGGCTCTATTTCTTTTTTTAAAGCATTGATGATTTATTCTTTCGCGTTATATCTACTTTGTGCTTACTTTTTAGTGATTTTACCACTTCCTAAAATTAGTGAAGTAGCCCTTTTAACAACACCAAGAACGCAGTTTATTCCTTTTAAATTTGTTACTGATTTTATTAGTCAAACTTCCTTTCGTATTAGTGATATACATACATATTTAATAGCATTAAAAGAATCTAGTTTTTACGTTCCTTTATATAATATTTTCTTAACCTTACCATTTGGAATATATTTAAGGTACTACTTTAAATGTGATAAAAAAAGAATAGTATTATATACCTTTTTACTTAGTATGTTTTTTGAATTAACTCAGCTTAGTGGTTTATACTTTATTTATCCAAGAGGATACCGTTTATTTGATGTTGATGATTTGATTTTAAATACCTTCGGTGGATTACTAGGTTACGTCATTGCTAAACCTTTATTAAAAATTTTACCTAAAACCAAGGTAGTCGATGAAAAAACCAAAGAAAAAGGGAAAATAGTATCAGGTTTTAGAAGAACAACTTGTCTATGTTTAGACTTCTTTTTATTCTTACTATTGCAACTTTCTTTAGAAATTACGTTTTCTAGTAAGATAAGTAATTACTATATTTTAGGAATTTCTATTTTTGTCTATTACTTTTTAATTCCTAGTATTTTAAAATGTAGTACCCTAGGAGAAAAGTTTTTAAAAATCCAAGTACAAAATGAAGAAAATGTTCCTCATCTTGGTAGATATTACTTACGAAATATTATATTTATGATCATTTATATTGGAATTCCTTTTGCCTTTGGGTATCTTTTAATGCACTTTTATTTCGGTGATATTTTAAAAGAGTTTATCGGAGTAATTTTTCTAGGATTTATCTTTTTACTTTATATGATTAGTGGGATTAAGTATTTATTTACGAATAAAAGGATGTTATATGAAAAACTAAGTAAGACTCATTTAGGTAGTACGATAAAATAACTTATTGCAAAGTATAGTATTTTGTGCTAGAATGAAATCATAAATTGTTGATGAGGACATAGTTTATTTCTAGTTTTTATAGAGAGTTATCGCCTGGTGAAAGATAATAAAATGAAAAATAAATTCCTACCTCTAAGAGAAATGGAAACATTTTCGGCTAATCGTCGTTATTAGATAAAAGTAAAATAAAGGATGGTACCGTGTAAATATGCACTCCTTGGCCATTCTTTTTTTGTTTTTTCTAATAAAATAAAAAAGGAGAGAAAAATATGAAATTAAGTGGATTAAATATTAAAAAGATTAATTTATCTGATGTGGATAGTAATTATTCTGGTCAAGATATTTTAATGAAACTAGGAGAGTTATACCAATATGAAAGTGGTATTTATGGTTATGGCAATTTATGGACGAAGCTTGAGAGAAAGGTTGAAAATATCATTATTGAGGAATTAGATAAAGCTGGATGTATTCAAGTAGAATTTCCTAAAATGCAACCTAAAAAAGTATGGGAACAATCTAATCGATGGGATATGTACACCAAGGAAAATGATATTATGTTTACTATCGATAATAATCTAGGTGAATATGGCCTAGCTCCAACTGCTGAAGAGTGTGCTACCCTTTTTGGAGCAAATCGCTTGCCATCTTATAAGAATTTGCCAGCAATTTATTATCAAATCGGTGATAAATTTAGAAAAGAAATTAGAACAAGAGGTTATTTATTTCGTCCACGAACTTTTGTGATGATGGATGCTTATTCTTTTGATAAAAGTGAAGAAGATATGAAAAAGACATATCAATTGATGCATAATGCGTACATGAATATTTTTAAACGTTTAGGAATTTTTGTAGTGCCAACGGTAAGTGATAATGGTGTCATCGGTGGAAAAGTTGCTGAAGAGTTTCAAGCACCAACCAATCTTGGGGAAGATAAGATTTTTTATGATAGAGAAAATCATATAGGAATTAATCAAGAAGTGTTAACATTTGATAATAAGGAAGAATATTTAATGCAGTTAGGAATTAAGGATATTAATACTTTAGAAGAATATCAATCAGTAGAATTAGGAAACAATTTTCAACTAGGGACAAGGTATTCAGAAAGCATGAAATTATATTTTCAAGATGATAAGGGTAAGAATAGTCCTTACTATATGGGATGTTATGGTATTGGCTTAGGTAGAATCATCGCTGTGTTAATTGAAAATAATGTTATTCGAAAAGAAGGTAAAATAGAAGGTTTTTCTCTACCTTTAGCAATCGCACCATACAAAATTCAAATTGTTTATAAAGAAGATAAAGAGGAAATTGCTAAAAATTTATATGAAAAATTAACGAATTTAGGAATTTCTTCTATCATCGATGATCGTGAAGGATATTCCTTAGGTAATCGAATTAAAGATGCTTATACCTTAGGAACTCCATATATTGCTATCATTGGAAATCATGCGACAAGTGATACGATAGAAATTGAAATAACAAAAACTGGTGAACGATTCGATCAAGAAATTTCTAAAATTGAAGAGTTATTTGATTGACAATATAAAAATTTGTGATTAAGATTATATTGATGATGAGGAGGATAAATATGTTAAAAGATAAAGTTGCCATTATTACTGGAGGAACTAGAGGTATTGGTTTTGAAATTGCTAGAGTATTTTTAGAAAATCACGCTAAAGTAGTTATCTTTGGTTCTAAAAAAGAAAGTGTGAATCAAGCTCTTGCTTCTTTAAGGGAAGAAGGATATGATGCTAGTGGTTATTATCCTAATTTAAGTGATTTTAATCAAATTGCTCAAGTTGTTCAAGGAATTAAAGATAAGTATGGACACATTGATATTTTAGTGAACAATGCTGGGATTTCTGCTAATAAAAAGATAGAGGATACTACAGTAGAAGATTTCCAAAAGATAATGGATTTAAATGTTAATGGAATGTTTAATATGACGAAGGCTGTTGTTCCTTTCATGAAGGAAGCACATGATGGTGTAATTCTAAATACTAGTTCGATGGTTAGTATCTATGGTCAACCATCTGGTGTAGGGTATCCTACTAGTAAGTTTGCCGTAAATGGAATGACAAAATCTTTAGCTAGAGAGTTAGGTTCATTTAATATCAGAGTAAATGCTGTAGCTCCTGGAGTTACTAATACTGATATGGTAGCAGCACTTCCTAAAGAAATGATTGAACCCTTAATTAAAACGATTCCACTAGGAAGAATTGGACAACCACGGGATATAGCAAATGCTTTTCTATTTTTAGCAAGTCCATTAGCAAGTTATGTAACTGGTGAAATCTTATCAGTAGATGGCGCTGCTAGAAGTTAAGAATCAGAGTTTTCTAGTTCTTTTCTTTTTTTATTAGGTGTGTTAAAATTTACTACTAGGTGGTATCATGAGTAAAATTGTTCATCCAATTGAACCTATATATGATGAATTTTCTAAAGTATTAATATTAGGTTCTTTTCCTTCTGTGCAATCTAGGAAAGAATTATTTTATTATGCACATCCCCAAAATCAATTTTGGAAGTTACTAAGCGACATTTTTGATGAAGAGATTCTTAATCGTAAGGAATTCCTTTTAAGTCATCATATTGCGTTATGGGATGTAATCAAAAGTTGTGAAATTACAGGTTCACTAGATAGTACAATAAAAAAGGTAAAAGTAAATGATATAGAAAAACTTCTTAAAAGTACTAATATTAAAACCATATTTACAACGGGAAGAAAGGCAACAATGCTATATCAAAAATATTTAGAAAAAAAGTTAGGAATTCCTACAATTTATTTACCTTCTACAAGTCCTCTTTATTCAAAAATGAAGTATGAGGAGAAAAAGCAGGAATATCAAAAAATAAGAAATTATTTATAAAAGTATTTTCAAATAGGAAAGTTATGTTATAATTTTATATGTAGTTTATTGTTATTTTTTGCTGGAATAGCTCAGTTGGTAGAGCAATCGTCTCGTAAGCGATAGGTCGCAAGTTCAAATCTTGTTTCCAGCACCAGATTGATAGGAAACTCGAACTTCGAGTTAAAATAACAAAACGACTTGTAAAAAAGTCGTTTTTATGATATTATGTATTTGTCAAGGAAACTTGCATAAAATAAAAAAGGGAATACTTAACTTTGGCGAGTTGAGTACTTACCTATAAATGGTTAAGCACTTAATCTATGCTAGATTGAGTGCTATTTTTTTATAGATAAAATCATTAAAGAGACTATTAATAAAATGATTATTAATATTAGAAATGAGATTAATAAATCTTTTTTCTTCATAATATCAAGCCTCCTTTCATAAGAAAGTTGGCAAGCACTCAACAATTAAGTTTCCCTACTTCAATTATAATAAATTAATAGCTATATAGCAATAAATATAAACTAAATTATGACAATATAGTAAACACACTTGTATATTGATATATAGTCAATATAGGAAAGGATTATAAGTATGTCGGAATTAACTATTGTAATTGATAATTGGGGACATAAAGAACTAAAAGAATATTTAATGTCTTTAAAAGGAATTTTAGATGTTGAAATTAAAAATGATGAACAACTAGACATTTATTTAAAATATGATTCTAGTTTAATAACTTCCAAAATAATAAAAATGGAAATTACATTGTTTTTAAATATTACAAAAATTCCTTTTCTACTTTCTTTTAATAAGTATCCAAAATTTGAAACATCTAATTATACAATAACTAGAGATAATCTTTGTTGTGAATACTGTTACAAAAGCGCCATAGATGATTTGTTTGAAATAGAAGGAATAGAAATGGTTAAAGGGAATTTTAATGATGATTATTTATTTAAAAAATATGAAGATCGTGAAAAAATCATAATAAACATAAAATATGATCCTAATTTGATAAGCACTGAAGAAATGAAACAAATTGAATTAAAATTAAATATATAAAAAAGTTGTTGAACGTCCTTCTTTAGGGCACCAGTGGGAAATCCTTCTAACTTTTAAATTAGGAGTTTAAAGTAAAAATCAACTTTCTAGAAATGGATTGTTGATTTTTGTATGTTTAAGAGTTGTAAACGTGGTTGCTACTCGCACTAGAATGATTGTTACTCGAACCTACTAAAAAAGGTACGAGTTTTATTTTGGTAAATTTTATGTGAAAAAAACTTTATAAATGATTTCAGGATAATTTGTCATAAACGCTAACTGATTAAAAGTTTGCTGTAGTAAAGGAGTAGATTTTTCTCCTAAATAGTGTTCGTAAAGATAAGAAATATAATAGTTAGATAAGATATAAATAATGACTTCCTTTTCCTTTTTTAATAACATATCAATAATCGTATCATTTTGGGTATTAGAAACTAATACATAATAATCTACATCAATAAAATTAAGATCAAGTCCAGTTACTGCAAAACCAACTTTAACATCAGGAATCATTTTCTTAATTCGTTCGATTAAGCTTCTATTAACACTATGTAGATGAATTACTAAATTCTTGTATGTATCCATTAAACTTTTCATACTTTTAATATAATTATCCATCCGATTAGCAATTTCCATAGCATTTTCATCGTTAATTAATTCATAATTAGAAGGAGTTAAATTGATATAAATATCTTTTTTTATAGGATTTTCTGATAAAGATTTTAATATGCTTTCTAAAGAAGCAATTTCATAGTATTCTAGTTCATTAAAAGTAGAATTATTAATGGTACTAGTAATTGCTGTTCCAATAGAATTTGCATTAAAAATTACGAGTTTCTCATCTTTAGTAAAAGCTACATTAAAGCTTATTGATGTAACAAAATTTTTTGATAAACTGCTATTAAAAAATTCATCTGTATTTAAAGCATCACTTTTTTGGGCTATAATTTTCATTTTCTCACCTACAGCAATTTTATTCAATTGATTGGTATTTAACACTTTTTATAACAAATTGATAAAATAAAAATGGAAAAATATGGTAAAAATACCATTCAAGTACAAAAATCGACATTTCAAATACAAAAGTGCTAGTGGCTTTTTCTTTTGTGCTAAAATTTGAAATTGGAGTGGGAGAGTATGAACTTTGTTGTATATGAGAAAAAAGTACAATTTGTAGAAATATATAAACACATTATTGCTAAATTAATGGTTTCTACAAATTTAAATTATCAAATAATTGAGGTAAGTAGTTTTGATAGTGAAACAAAAAATAAATTGTTAAATTTAGATGGTCATAATATCTATATATTAGATATTGATATGATGGATAAAAGCGGAATAGATGTAGCAAGAGAGATTAGAAGTTCTGATGATTGGAGTAGTCCAATTATTTTAATGACGAATAAAAAGGGGAACGCCATTGGGAATATAAGTAAAATATTAATGCTTGATTTAATTGCTAAAGATGAATTTTTTATAGATAAATTGCACTCAGCTTTAGTAGTAGCATTACAAATTGTAAATCAGAAAAAATCTTTTTGTTTTATTACACGTGGTGAGTTATATCAATTACCACATCAAGATATTTTATATGTTGAAAAATGTTTAAATAATAATCTATCTTACATTGTTACTAAAAGTAAGAAATATCCAATTCGGCAGACAATACAATATTTAGAAGGTGTATTAAAAAATGATTTGAATTTCTTTAAATCACATCGAAGTTTCATTGTTAATTTACTCAATATTAAAAATATTAATTTTGAAACAGGTATTATTAACTTTGGAGAAAATCGCCAAGCATTGCTATCTAGGTCAAACAAGAAAATAATTAAAGAAAAACTAAAAGCAATTGAAGATATAAAAAAGATAAACAATAAATCGTCAAAGAAAAAAATACATAATTAATCAAAAATAAATTGTGTTTTTAAGATAAATGAAAAATAATAACGAAATCTTTTATTTTTTTCTACTTTTTTGTGGTACAATGGAAATGAAATATGAAGAAGTAGAGGAAGTAGTTATGTTAAGCAAACACGAATTAATTAATGCCCTAGTCGAATTTGATCATTTGTTTTTTTCAGAAGTAGCTTTAGAAAATAGAAATCATCTAGTTTTAGAATTTCAAAAAAGCGAAATTGTAACTAAATTTGCTAGTTATTTAATGAAAGAAGATCGGTTTTCCCTCTCTATGGAACAGTTAAAAATGTTAGTAAGTGAATCGCTAAAAAGAATTCCTTATCTTTTTATTAGTCAAATGCCTTATGATGAACGCTTAATTGTTAATTTTTCAGTAAGAGATGCCCTAGCTTATTTGAATAAAAAGTATCCGCTAGAAAAGGATGAATCAATATCAACCTTTGCTCGAATGTTTTATCAAAGTTATCAGTTAGAATGTGTTTTTAAAAAGGAAGATAGGGAAGATTGTTCTTCTATTCCTGATAGAAAGCGTCGTTTAAATATTTATCCTTATTTTAAGTTAGATAATTATGTGTTATGTCAAGGAACCTATAATTATGATACTGTTACATGGGAACTTTGGACAGATGGAAAAATAAAGGAAATTCCTTCTACAATTGAGATTCCATCTTATTATATGTATTTAAATCCAAAGAAGGAAAATTCCTTAATAAATATTAGATTACAAGAATTTCATCAGGTAGAAATACAAGATTTTTCTTATATTTTATACCAAGGTACACTAAAATCAAATACAAGTGAATATCTTAATAGAAGCTTATATATAGAATCTGAATTGGATTTTAGAGCATTAAGGGAGCTAAGTAGTCCGTCTATTGAATTAGAGAAAGAAGTAAAAGGCGAAGTGCCTGGAGCATATCAAAAAAAATTAACTCATTTAAATCAGCCCATTAAAAAACTTTCTGTTTAGAAAGTTTTTAAATTTTATCAATAGTGTTTAAAAAGGTTTTATTACTCAATAATTCGTGAATTTCTTCTTCTTGGTTACCTACAAAAACTTCTTCGATTCGCTCTACTTTTAAGCGTTCTGCTAATAAAATAGCTTCAACTTGTTGTACCGCGGTATCTAATTTATCATTAATAACAACATAGTTATATTTTGGTAATTCATTGATTTCTGTATATGCACGTTTAAAACGTTTTAATATTTTTTCACTATCTTCTGTGTTTCTTAGGATTAATCTTTTCTTTAATTCTTCCATTGAAGGAGGTAAGATGAAAATAAATAGAGCATCCTTGATTTTTTCTTTAATTTGTAGTGCTCCTTGAATTTCAATTTCTAGTAGTACATCGTATCCTTCATTTAACCATTTCTCAATGTTTGCTTTTGGCGTTCCGTAGTAATTTTCGTTATACTTAGCGTATTCTAAAAAACCATTTTCTTTAATTTTTTCTTCGAATTCATCATTTGTTGTAAAATAATAAGTAACATCAGGTATATCATTTTCTCGTGGTGTTCTAGTTGTCATGGAAATGGATGGTTTTATGTTATTATTATGATGAATTAATTGTTCACAAATCGTTCCCTTGCCTGCACCAGATGGACCAGAGATGACGATTAATAATCCTCTTTGCTTCGTTTTAATCATGATTTGCTCCTTTATTTGAAATTTGTACCCATTATAGCACAAAAGAAGAAATTTTGCCAAATAATAATTTCAAAAATGCCCCAAAAAATAGATTGCGTATATTATAATGAATATTGAAATATACTTGATAGTTAGGTGTTTCCCTTTGTTCGATTTAGTAAACGTTTATTAAAAAGAATGGAGGTGATGTTCAATGGGAAGAACCTTAAATGGATTTAGTCATAGTAGCGTTAGCAATTATACTATTTATCATCAAAGGGTTAAACTCAAAGAACTAAGAAAAAACACCCTTCATCACATCTAGTGATGGCTGTTTTTTCTTGCAACAATATTTAAAATATTGAAAAGAGGTAGCACTTAACGACGAAATTAAGTGTATCTCTTTTTTTATTTTGTGCGAAAACACAAGATAGAATTCTTTCTCTTTTAAGAAAGTAGCTATATTATACCTCTTTTTCTAAAAAAAAATAAAATATATAATCGGAGAAAAGACAATAGAACCTTAATAAGAACTAATGAACATTTTCAATGACATTATAACAATAGCAAAAGTGGATAATTCAACCATTTTTTGTTAATTGTCAATGGTAATTTTTAGTAGTTGTCAATGTTTTTTTTGATACTAATTCTAACAATTGTCAAAATTAAAGAAAAATAGTAAATTTAAAAAGATTTGAAAACGAAAAATAGGATAATTTATTGTTTTTTTTTTTGCCAAGTGGTATCATAATAATAGAGTATAATAAGAGGGAGTGATATGATGAATGTTATTGATTTTTTTGTAAAGACGTTAGATGGTCCTTTATATATTGTTTCTACGGTAATATGTGTAATTTTAATTTTTGCGTGTATTGGTTATTTAGCTGAAAAATCAATTTCAGAGAAAAAAGAAAAAGAGAAGTTTGTTAGTGTAGATGAAGGTCAAGGTGCACCTAATCCAGTAGAGCCCACTTCAGTATTACCACAAGGTGTCGTTGCTTTTAATCATGCACCATTAAATCAGGCTCCTTTCGTACCTATAAAAAATCCAATGAATAACAATATGGGAATACCAACGACAGTAGTACCACAAATGGAAAATAGTCTTACGCCAACGCCATCAACTCCTAGTATTAATAATCCTATTCCTTCTATTCCTGAAATACCGACGATTAACGGAATTCCAACAGCAATTGCTCCACCTACACCATCAGTTAATTCTCAAGTAATTCCTACAGTGAATACACCAAATGTGAATTTAACTCCGAATTCTAACTTAAGTAAAGGGGTAGTTCAACCTAAGGAAGAAAAAACAACTTCACAAGTGCAATCTGTAGGAACACCGATGGCACCAAATGCAAATTTAACTCCAAATGCTAACTTAAGTAAAGAGTTAGTTCAACCTAAAGAAGAAAAGACAACTTCACAAGTGCAATCTGTAGGAACACCGATGGCACCAAATGCAGACTTAGCAAAAGCACCAACGTTAACACCTCCTCCAGTTACTACTACACAAGAAGCAACAATTGTTGCACCACAGCAAAGTAAAAATATAACAATTCCAACAGCAAATCAAGCACCAGTGGCACCACAAGCACCAATCATATAACCGTTGCCAAGTGCTTTTTTTTTTGCTATAATAATATAGTACTTTTATAGTAAGAAAAGAGGCTAAAAAATGACATTATCAAATGCATTATCCATTTTGATTAAATTTATAGATATTTCACTAGTTTGGTTCATGTTTTATTTTATCCTAAAAAACATGCGTAATAACGTAAAATTGACTTTGATTTTCAAAGGGGTGGCAATTGTTTTAATTTTAAAACTTGTTAGTGATTGGTTAAACTTTAAAACGATTGGATGGCTTTTAGAGTATATCATTATGTGGGGACCTTTAGCTCTAATTATTATTTTCCAACCAGAAATTAGAAATATTTTAGAGCAATTAGGAAGAAGTCAATTATTGGGTCGACATAAAGTATTAACGGTTGATGAGAGAGAAAGATTGGTATATGAAATCATTCAAGCTATGGATTATTTACGAAAAACAAGAATTGGTGCCATTATTGTTATTGAGCGCGATGTTAGTTTAAGTGATTATATTGATAAAGCGAAAAAAATTTACGCCGATTTATCCAATGAATTATTAATTTCCCTTTTCTTTCCAAACAATCCATTACATGATGGTGGAGTAATTATTCAAGGAGATCGTATTACTTGCGCAGGTGCAGTTTTTCCTACAAGTAATAATATCAAAACGAATCGTCGCTTAGGAACTAGACATAGAGCAGCCTTAGGGATTGCTGAGGAAACTGATGCCATTGCCTTAGTTGTATCTGAAGAAACAGGTCGTGTGTCTATTGCTGTTAAAGGAGAGTTGTTCTATAACTTATCATTAGATGATGTTAGAATGATGTTAATTGATGAATTACGTCCAAAACAAGATTTAGTTGAAGACGATGTAAATGAGGAAGAGATATATGAAGAAAACAATTAAAAAGAAGAAAAAGGGAATCTTAGGTGTTATTGCTTCAATTATCCTATTTTTAGATAAATGGTTAATTACCCCTATTACGAAATTAATATTAAAAGTCACAGACTTTTTCAAAAATAATAGTCAAGGGTTCGAACGTTTTATTAGTAAAAAACAAACATTAATTGTAGCGTCATTAGTCTTTGCTTTTGCTGTATTTATCTTAGTTGACCGTGAATCGACGATGATGATTGATCAGCAAGCAGAAATTTTGTATAACCAAGAAGTAACCCCTATTTACAATGAAGAGGCATATGTTGTTGAAGGATTACCAAAGACAGTGGATATTACTTTAATAGGAAAACGTCGTCATATATTCTTAGCTAAACAATCTCCTGTTAAAACAGTATCTGTTGATTTAACAGGACTTCAACCAGGTTCTCATAAGGTAACATTAAAATATTCACAATCTGTATCTTCTATTAATTATAAACTAGATCCGTCTACTGCTCAAATTTATATTTACGAGAAAGTATCAGAAACACGTGAATTAACGACTGATGTACTACATCGTGATAGTTTAGATAGTAAATTATACATTAAAAATATAGAGTTAAGTAGAAATAATGTAATTATAAAAGGTGCTGAACATCGGTTAAAAGAAGTAGCGACAGTAAAAGCATTAGTAGATGTTAACAATATTTCTAATCCTCAAGTTGGAGAAATGACGTTAAAAGATGTTCCATTAGTAGCCTATGATACAGAAGGGCAAATTGTTGATGTGGAGGTTGTTCCTAATAAAATTGATGCAAAAATTTTAATTACATCGCCAAGTAAAGAAGTACCAATTCAAGTGGTACCAACGGGAGAAATTGCTTTTGGTAAAGCAATTAAATCATTAATTACAAATGTATCTACTGTAGTGGTATACGGTGATGAAGCTGAATTAGAAGATTTAAATATGATTCCAGTAGAAATTGACATTACCGATTTAGACCGAGATAAAGAGTTTAATGTTAATATTAAAAAGCCAAATGGTGTACGTGATATTAGTACAAAAACGGTAGTAGTAAAAGTGGCCATTGATGATTTATCTACTAAAGAATTTGAAAATATTGGTATTTCAACAGAAAATTTAGGTAGTGAGTATCGTGTTCAAGCGTTATCTGTTGAAGATAGTGCTGTAACAGTAATCGTTAAAGGTAGCCAAAGTGTTTTAGATGAATTAGATACAGCAACAATTCATCCATATGTAGATTTAAGTAATTACGCTGAAGGTGAATATGAAGTTGATGTTCTTGTTCGAGGAGACGACTTAAGGTTAAATTATTCTCTAAAACAACGTAAAGTTAAAATTAGAATTATGAAAAAATAGGTTATGACACCTATTTTTTTTATTCATCGTGTTTGAATAGTAACCCAATATTGATAATTCCACATATAGCAATAATTACGTATACAATTCTTGCAATTACATTATCTGCATCTCCAAATAATGAAGATACTAAATCAAATTGGAATAATCCAACTAATCCCCAGTTTAGTGCACCAATGATTACTAAAACAAGAGCAACTTTTTGTAATGTCTCCATTTTAATCCTCCTTTTTTATTGTCAGTATTATGATAAACGTTTTTTTGAATTTTATGCATGAACAATTCAATGAATTTTTATTTTTGAAATTTTAAAATTTTTCAAATTTTTTGTCGGTAGAAATGAATAATTGCTTTTTTATTTCAATATAATGAAATGTAAATATTAATAGAGGTGAAAGATGAAAAAGGTATTTGTAGTAGGAATTTTATGTATGATGTTTTTAATAACAGGATGTGGAAAAAATTCCAAAGATGATGTTTTGAAAAATTTTACAAAAAATGTTAATGATACAAACGGATATCAAATTAAAGGAGAATTGGATATTCTAAATAATGATGATGTTTATCATTATGAAGTGAATGTTTCATATCAAAAAAAGGATAACTACAAAGTTAGTTTACGAAATACAGCAAATAATCATGAGCAAATTATTTTAAAAAATAGCGAAGGAGTATATGTTTTAACACCATCATTAAACAAAAGTTTTAAATTTCAAAGCGATTGGCCATACAATAATTCTCAAATTTATTTATTGCAATCGTTGGTAAATGATTTAAAAACAGATAGTAACAAAGAATTTAATGCAAAAGATAATGGTACTTATGAATTTATTAGTACAGTAAATTATCCTAATAATCGTAAATTAGTAAAACAAAGAATTACTTTAGATAAAGATAAGTTGCCGATTAAAGTAGAGGTAATGGATGATACTTCTATTCCTCAAATGACCATGAAGTTTAATAGTATTAATATGAAACCTAAATTTGATGATGATCATTTTGATTTAGATACGATAATGAAAACAGCTATTATTGATGAAAGTAGTAAACCGATGAGTAGCTTAGATGATATTGTGTATCCATTATATATTCCAGCAGGAACAAAGTTAACCAATCAAGATAAAGTAGCTAAAACGAATGGTGAGCGAATTATTATGACATTTGATGGAGAAAAGCCTTTCCTTTTAGTGGAAGAGACTGTATCTAAAGAGGATGAATTAACAATTATTCCAACATATGGTGAACCTTATATGTTAATTGATACCGTTGGTGCGATTACTGATAGTTCCATCACTTGGTCATCAAATGGAATTGAGTATTATTTAACGTCTGATGTAATGAGTCAAGTTGAGTTATTAGAAATTGCTAAATCAATTAGTGTTCTTCCAACAATGAAATAGGATGTTCCTTAGGGAATATCTTTTTTATTTATGTTAATCATAAGGAAAAGTTTAATAAAAATGAAAAAGGCAAAAACCTTGAAAAACAATTAATTCATTATCTAAAACATTAATTTTTTACAAATGGTATTTTTAAGAGTAACTAATGAATTGAAAAATAGTTTTTGACCTTTATATACAGTTGTGCTATAATTCATCTTAGGAGTGATTGCAATGGGAAAAAGCAAAAATTTAAATCACAATCATCAAAAGATATCAACTAGTTCTAACGACGAAGTGATGAAAATAGTAAAAGTGTTAATTTTAGTATTAATTCTATTTGGATTTATATATTTCTTAACCATGATACTAACAGGAGAATTTAAATTTGGAGGAAATAAGAAAACACCTAATGAGGTAAAAATACAATATACCGAGATTTTAGGAGGAGAAATCTTTAATATGAAGGAAGATTCCTACTATGTTATTCTTTATGATTATTCAAAAGATGATGCGAATTTGTTTGCTACAATAATTAGTCAGTACAATAAAAAAGAAAATGCAACTAAATTATATCAGGTTAATATGGCAAGTCCATTAAATCAACGATATGTGGATTTAGAAAATAGTAATCTCTATATTGACCACGCGTCAAAGTTAAAAGTAAAGGATGCTTCACTTTTAAAAATAGAAAATGGTAAAGTTACTAGTGCAGTTGAAGGAAAAGATAAGATTAAAGAAGCATTACAATAAGAGAAAAAGAAATGATGGAGTTTCTTTTTTTCTACTTTTGATTTAATAGATAAGCATAAATCAAAAAATGATGAATAGAATTACTTTTAGAATAAGTGAAAATGTGATATGATAGAAAATAGATAAAATAAGAGGTGACATATGAGAAAAGAAAATAAGTCGCAGTCTAATAAAGTAGAAATAGAAAAAGTGCAACAAGAGCCACTAGTTAAGGAAAAAGAAAAGCAAACAGGATATAATACTATCGAAGTTATTGTCATTATGATAGTAACCATTATCTTTGGGGTAATTATTGGAAGTACAGTAACCTTATCTTTTCAAAGAGGAAAACTAGGGGGAATGTCCAATAGTTTAAAAGAATTTGTGGCAACTTATAATAGTATTGTGGAAAACTATTATGATGATGTTGACGAAGAAGCTCTAGTTGATGCAGGAATTGCTGGAATGATGAATTATTTGGGAGATCCTTATTCAGTGTTTATGACGGAAGAAGAATCAGAAGCTTTTAATCAAAAGGTAAATGGTTACTATATCGGTATTGGTACAGAGGTTCGTTTCTTTGAAAATATCTTTACGATTGCTCAAGTGTTTGAAGACTCTCCTGCAGAAAAAGCTGGCTTACAAGTAGGAGATGTTATTTTACAAATTGATGGCGTTGACGTTGAAGGTAAGAAGTTAACGGAAGTATCTGATCTAATTAAAGGCGATGAAAATACAAGTTTTATTATAAAAGTCCTTCGCGGTGAAGAAGAGAAAAAATTTACTGTGATTCGTTCAAAAATTGATTTAGCCTCTGTTACTAGTGAAATATATGAGATGAATAATCATAAAGTTGGTTATATCAAAATCGATATTTTTGCATCCAATACGCAAGAACAGTTTAAAAAAGAATTACAAGCGTTAGAAAAAGAAGGAATGGATCGTTTAATTATAGATGTACGTGATAATTCTGGTGGTTACTTAACAACTGTTTCTGATATTTTATCCTTATTCTTAAATAAGAGTAAGATTATGTATCAACTAGAAACAAAGGGAGTAAAAGAACCAGTGCATGCCTTAACAAAAGAGTCTAGGTCATATCCAGTTGCCGTATTAATTAATCATTCTAGTGCATCAGCTTCAGAAATTTTAGCATCGGCAATGATGGAATCTTATGGGGCAGAAGTAATTGGTGTAAATTCTTATGGTAAGGGAACAGTACAAAAGGCAGTAGAATTAGGTAGTGGTGCATCATTTAAGTTTACTTTCCAAAAATGGTTAACGCCAAATGGGAATTGGATTAATGAAGTAGGAATAACACCTACGATTGAAGTTCAATTAAACGATGAATATTATCATGACCCAGTGATTGAAAAAGATCCTCAATTTAATAAAGCTTTAGAAGTCTTAACAGAAAAATAATAGATTAAAGTGTTGGAAGAAATTTTCAGCACTTTTAATTTGTTGTCATTTTCTGTCGTTTTCTTTGGTAAAAAAGTTGGCACTTTATGTTGACAAGTGCTAATTTTTGAGTATAATAAGTATTGAAAATTAAGAAAAGAGGGGATAAATATGTATCAAAATCCAAATCAAGAAGAAGAGAATGTGCTTGAAAAATATGGGCGAAACATCACTGAATCAGTGAAAAAAGGAAAAATGGATCCTGTTATTGGTAGGGATGAAGAAATTAGAAGCATTACTAGAATTTTATCACGAAAAACTAAGAATAATCCCGTTTTAATTGGTGAACCTGGTGTTGGAAAGACAGCAATTGTAGAAGGTTTAGCTCAGCGAATCATTTCTCAAGATGTTCCTAATAGCTTAAAAAATAAGATAATTTGGGAGCTAGATATGGCAAGTTTAATTGCTGGAGCAAAGTATCGAGGAGAATTTGAGGAGAGATTAAAGAAGATTTTAAATGAAGTAGCAAAAAGCGATGGTGAAATCATTATGTTTATTGATGAAATTCATACTATCGTTGGTAGTGGTAATATGGAAGGAGCTATGGATACATCGAATATTTTAAAACCGATGTTAGCTCGTGGTGAAATTCATGTGATTGGTGCAACAACATTGAATGAATATCGTAAATATATTGAAAAAGATGGTGCTTTAGAGAGAAGATTTCAAAAAATTAAAGTAAGTGAACCTACAGTAACGGATACGATTACCATTCTTCGAGGGTTAAAAGAACGTTTTGAAATCCATCATGGCGTAACCATTCAAGATAAAGCCTTAGTAGCATCTGCTACTTTATCGAATCGTTATATTATTGATCGTTTTCTACCTGATAAAGCCATTGATTTAATTGATGAAGCTTGTGCAACTATTCGTGTTCAAATGGACTCTGTTCCCATTGAACTAGATACTCTAACTAGACAAATTATGCAATTAGAAATTGAAAAAGAAGCGATAAAAAAAGAAAAGGATGCTTTTTCTAAGAAGCGTTTTGAAGAAATTGAACAAGAGCTAGTAGGGCTAAAAGAAAAAGAAAAGCAATTAAAGTCTGCTTGGGAAAATGAGAAAAGTATTAATAATGATATCAAAAAGAAAAAAGAAGAAATTGAACGCGCTAAATTTGACTTAGCTCAAGCAGAGAATCGTTATGATTTAGAAGAGGCCGCAAAACTTCGTCATGGAAAGATTCCTGAGTTAGAAAAGCAACTAGAAGAGTTAAATAACCAGGAAAAAAATAAGATTTTAAGTGATGTTGTTACCGAAGAATCTATTGCTTTTATTATTTCTAAATGGACAAATATTCCACTTAGTAAATTGATGAGTGGAGAAAAGGAAAAGTTATTACACTTAGAAGATAACCTAAGAAAACGTGTCATTGGACAAGATGAAGCTCTAAATTTAGTATCATCAGCTATACTAAAGTCTCGTAGCGGCATAAAAGATCCCAATCGTCCCATTGGTTCATTTATCTTTCTAGGATCTACTGGTGTCGGAAAAACAGAAGTTGCTAAGAGTCTAGCGTATGAATTATTTGATGATGAGAAACACATGGTTAGAATTGACATGAGTGAATACATGGAAAAATTTAGTGTTTCACGACTTATCGGCTCACCTCCAGGATATGTTGGATACGAAGAGGGTGGACAATTGACAGAAGCCATACGACGCAACCCTTATAGTATTGTGTTATTTGACGAAATTGAAAAAGCTCATCCAGAAGTGTTAAATCTACTTCTTCAAATTTTAGATGATGGAAGAATTACCGATTCCAATGGTAGAACAGTAGATTTCAAAAATACAATTATCATTATGACATCTAACTTAGGAAGCGAACATATCCTAAATCATGAAGCCAATTTAGTCATGGATGAAGTACGTCACTTCTTTAAACCAGAATTTTTGAACCGAGTTGATGAGATAATCCTATTCCATTCTTTAACAAAAGAAGTGATTGATAAAGTCTTAGATAAAATTATAGGTGAGATTGAAAGTCGTTTAAAGAATAGAAATATTCATTTAAGGTTAACAAATGATGCTAGAAATTATTTAATTGAAGCAGGATACGATCCTAATTATGGAGCGCGTCCGATGAAAAGATTAGTTAGTAAAACTATTGAATCATTAATTGCAACAGCAATTATCAAAGAAGAAATTATGATGAATCAAGAATTAGAGTTTGATTTAGAAGAAGGGCATATTGTTATGCATATAAAAAAGGTTAACGATTAAGGATTAACCTTTTTTGCTGTAATGTTTAATTGTTCATCACTATTATTTCCACAAGTAGTTAAAATGATAGTTGGGTCATCTTTTTTTGGAATGCGAATACTTCCTGTCTTTTTTACTGTTTCAATTTTAGTCACTACATAATTATTTTTACTTTGATAAAGCTCTATCTTGATTAAATCACCTAATTTTAGTTCTTCTAAGTGACGAAAATAGGCATTTATTCCATCTCCTGAATGAGCTGCTAAGATAGTAAGGTTTTCATCATGATATAAAATGGTTACAGACTTATCTACTTGATTATCACTACTACTTATTTCATAAAGATTTTGATAGAGTCCAATGGATTTGATATGGATACTTCCTATTTTAGAAGAATAACTAGGTTTACCCAAAATAGGTTGGATAGGATTACCTAGTTTTGTTTTATTGATATGGATAAAAAAGAGACAACTAAATAGAATGAGGACAATTAGTAAAAGGTTTCTTTTTTTCATCAGATTCTATAGAGAAAATTTTAGGAATAAAAGATGAAGTATCAGGAACATCTATTTTATAATCTTTCAAGTGATAAAAGTATTCTTTTTCATTTTCATTAATGACTACTTGAAAAGAATCAACCATTTGATAGCCATCAATTGTGTTTTGTTGTACAATGGTGTATTCTCCAAAGGGAAGAGTTATGTTTAGAATTCCCATACTATTTGTTGTTGCATCACTTACTAATTCACCGTCTTTATTGTAAATTAGAAAAGTCACTTCATCTTCATTTATCCAATTGTTCTCTTTTCCATATTGTTTATGAATAACTAATTTGCCTTTAATTAACTGATTGGGAATCGTAATTTCTACTTTAGGATTATCCCCATTTAAGGTAAAGTGAAACTCATTACTATTTAATTGGTATCCAATACCAGGAAGTAATTCTTTAATGATGTAGCTACCACTAGGTAAATTAGAAATAGTGGTGGTTAAATTTTCATCGATGGTAAATTTATTCATCAAGTTTCCATTATTATCATATAATCCAAAAATAACATTAGATAAAATGGCATCTCCTTTATATAATTCTTCCATTTCATCAATTTTGTTTACTTTAACTTCACTAGGAATTACATGAATCTTCAAATTGGCTATTTTTTCTTTTGCATCTCCCAAGGTTAAAATGTCTTGATTAATATTGCTTCTATATAACACTGCTGGGTGGTGATATTGATTAAATTTTCTAGTTAAGGTAATTTGGTATTCACCTTCTTCTTTAGGTTGATTAATGATAAGAAGATTCTTTTCTTTTTTAACGGGAAGATTACTTTCAATAGAAAAATTTTCTAAGATATGGTTAGTATCTTCTAAAGTGATTTCATCGTTAATTAAAATAGTGTGTTCTTCTTGATGAAATGATGGTAATTTATTTGCATTCTCTACTAAAGATAGAATTTCTTTTTCCTCTTCCAAGTATGGATTAATAAGTTCACCATTTAACCCATTAGTAAAATAGAATGAGGCATAAGGGTCTGCTGTTTTCCAAATTAAAAGTTGAGTAACGGCATACCACTTATCTTCTTGATGATTTTGATATTGATAACCAAAATAACTAATTAAGGAAATTTGCTCAATTATTTCATCATCTAGTTCATTAATGTTTATTCCTTGTTGATAATCATGTCGATCATCTAAGAAGGCAAACGGTTCAATGCAGTAGGCAATTTCTCTACTATTCTGTTTTCTGATAAAACGAGCTTGCTGATATAGTCTTGTACCTTGTCTTTCTCTTATCATATAGATATTTGGAATATATTCAGCATCATAGAAACTTTCCTTGGCTTCTACTTGAAATTGGGGAAGAAAAAACATTCCCCCCAATAAAATTAATAATAATTTTTTCATAAAATCATTCCTTTCGCGAATGACTATATCAAAAGATGAAAAGAAGTGCAAATCGCACTTTTGTCAAATCAGACCAAAAAAAGAGGGGAAAAATCGCTTTTTCTCCTACAAGGTTTTCCCTTTTTGCTTATAAAAAGTCTTTTAAAAAGTTTTTTTTAAGAAATTGAAATAATTCCTAAATCTTTTCCTAAAGTGTTCATATTGTATAAAAATAGTACTTGCTCAATGTTATTTTCTTTTATGTAGGTAGTAATACTTTCCTTATAATATCTAGGATCAATGATGTGAATGGTTTGATAATGTTTACTTAAGAAAGGAATAAAGGAGTTAGCATAACTATCTTTTAGTATTAAAATACTAGATGAATTAGTAACACTTGGATTTTCTATAGTGATTAAGGAATGATTTCCGTTCAAAAAGTAAGAATACTTATCTTTTTTCTCTAACCATGATTTTTCATAGAAAGAGTTCGTTTTTTGTTTTTCATAAATATAAGATACATTTACTTTATCGTGTACATATTCATAAATAACATCGCTTTTGTAGGAATAGATATTGGCTTTAGAGTAAAGCGTTCCATTAAAATCTTTACTAACTATCACAGGATGGAAACTATTAATCGAAATAGGTGTTATTCCTTTTTCTTTTAAGTATCCGAAATATCCATAGTAAGCACCCTTCGTTGTCCAGTGGTGATCTAGTCGATAAAATAAGTCATTAGCTTCGTTATGTTGTTGTAAATATGGTAAGATATCAATCACATTTACTCCTTTTAACTTTTTGGTAATGCTTTCTCTATCTTCTAATTGTGTAGTAGCATCTACATATTTTGGTAACTTATTTTGATTTAACACGATAGAAGTAGGAACAAACATTATATCTATTACTACACTTGGATTTTTTTCTTGAAAACGATTAATGGCACTAATAATTTTTTGCTTATCTTTTTCACTAATGGGTTCGTATTTTTCAATTAAAAATTGATCTTTTCCAATGTAGACATCCTTATTTTCATCTTTTAAACTAAGACGTTCTAAGCC
>CAOKBR010000012.1 GCA_948466735.1 uncultured Mycoplasmatota bacterium
TCAAAGGTTTTTGGATAGGTAAATTCGAGTTAACGGGAACTACTAGCCAAGTAACTACACTTCCTAATAAAAAATCGTTAACTAATGTTTCTCTTAGTAATTATTTTAGATATACAAGAGCAATGCAAAATAGTGGTAATATTTATGGTTATGGAAATAACGTAGATACCCATTTAATTAAAAATAGTGAATGGGCAGCTGTAGCATACTTAGCTACAAGTCGCTATGGAAAGTATGGAAACCCACTTTATAGCGGAACTGAAAGAAGGGTAAGAAATAACAATAATGCTATTCTAACAACAGATACAACTTGGGACTCAACGTTAACAGGATGTAGTTCTAGTAATCCCCCTCCTTATACTACATGGGATGATGTCCACATAAAAGAATCTTCTGGTTGTGCAAATCCATATAACACAACAATAGGTCAAATGGCATCTACGACAGGAAATATATATGGCGTTTATGATATGGTTGGAGGAACTCATGAATATGTGATGGCTAGTCATAAAAAAAATAAAGGTACTAGTGGTTTTCAAGATAACTTAACTGATCTTGAAGCAAAGTATTATGATTTATATACCTATACTCCTATAATAAATAGTGAATATATTCCTACGAATAAGGATACGGTGTGTTCATCTAGTGAATGCTTAGGACATGCTATGACAGAAACACAAACATGGGAAAATCCAAATTACAGTTATCCCTTTGAGGAATATCCGTGGATGATACGTGGTTGGTATTATGCTGGATCTGGCAGTAATATATTTACTTTTGTTGGATATAGCCCAACAGGAAGTGCAACAGGAAAGGCTAGTGGTGTAAATTCTTCTCGTTTAACAGTAGCTGCTTTATCTTAGAAAGTGCATAATTTTTATTAATTGGTACTACAGAATTTCCTTTCTTAATTTTACTGTTGCTATTCTCTTTTTACATTTTAAGCATTTAATTGTTGTAATAATGATAGATAACTGGTAAAATAAATTTGTAAGATTGGGAAGTGTCAAGGAATGAAAATTAACCAAAAATTAACTAGGGGGGGGGGTAGCTTATAAAATAAAAACCCTTGACTTATAAGGATGAGAAGAGATTCCCATTCTTTTTGTTGCTCTAAAATGAAAAGTTTAATATTTTCATGTAGATAAGAAAAATAGTAGACAATAATCATTTTAGAGAGGAATAAAAAGTGAACAAAAATAAATTTATCTTAATTATTTTAGTGGGAATTGTGCTAATGTATTCTTCTTATGCACTATTTTCAACTAATCAAATCAGTAAATCAGCAATTACGATTAAAGCAGGAACAATGAATGGAACAATAAAAGTAGACAAAACTGCTACCAATAAATTAATCTTAGCTGCTGGAGGAAAACAAACTTTTACAGTGACTTTAGAAAATTTAAATGCCATCGAGGGAAAGTTTTTACCTTATTATATAGGGAATCTTCCTGATGGAGTCACTTTTGGATACATAGAGGAAACAGGAGTAGATGTACCAAAGGAAAGTTTAATTGGTAAAAATGGGAAAAAAACCTATTCAATATACTTTGAAAATAAATCCAATTCAAGTGTAACCATTACTTTAGGAGTTCAAGGGGGACTATCTAATCAGCCATTAAGCTTACCATCAAATGGGAAGATGATTCCTAAAACGGAAAAAGAAAATCAAAATATATTGAATATTTGGAAGTATGATCAAGCCACTGGATCAATCACTTTTTGTGTAACCGGAAAAGAGTCAACATGTGTTGAATTAACTAAAAGACCAAATACTTATGAGACAGGAACAATCATCAAATATAAAGTGAATGATACTAAAGAATTATATTTTCATGTGATGTTTGATGAGAAAGATACATTACTTTTGCAGCAACGGGAAAATACAGTATATAATATAGCATGGTATGCAGGAAGTACAAATGATAACACCAAAGGATCATTGACTATATTGACATCATTAGAGGATGCTACAAGTGAATGGAGTAATGTACTAAATCAAACTTATACTTTAGGAACCACTGTATTTAAAGATAATGCCTTTACTGCGTGTAATTGGGTTAGTGTAAGTTGTTCATCAAGCAAGTATACATTAAAAGAAAGAACAGCGAAGGCTAGAATGATAAGCCCTCAAGAAACCAAAGCGTTAGGATGCACAAGTAAATATCAATCTTGTCCAGTGTGGATGTATAATTATTTACACGATTCAACAAGTTATGGTGGTACAGTAAATCAAACAATGTAAAGATTTAATTCTGGGTATTGGACTATATCTTCGGATGAATCTACGACGCATAGTGCATTACAGATATATTATATGGGTGGAATAAAAGCTGGTGATGTTTCAAATACAAGTTTTGGAAGTCGTGCTGTTATTCGAATTCAAAAATAATATTAAGAATATATAAATAAAATATTATTAACCATTGGCCGCATTTGATAAATTTTAGGGTTAGGTTATGTGATATTATGTTTTTTTCTATCGTTTTTTGTCGAGTTATCCTTTTTCTAATTGCTTGACAAGATGAAGTTTTGTTACTATACTTATCTTATAAAATGTGTAAGGAGGTATCATAAAATGGAACGAAAAATCACGGCATTTCTAGAAAAATGGAAAGACGATATTTTAAGAAAACCCCTAATTTTATACGGTGGTAGAGGAGTTGGAAAGACCTATAGTGCTATTGACTTTGGTAAAAAGTGCTATCAAAATATTGCCTATTTTGATACCAGTAACGATCGCACCCTAAGAGAAATACTATTAACAGAAAAGTCTATCGAACGTTTAGTGGAACAATTAAAACGATTAAATAACATAGAAATCAATAAAAAAGAGACCCTACTTATCTTTGATCAAGTGCAAGATATAGAACTAGCAAAAGCCTTAAAAGTCTTTGGTAAATTTAAAAATGATTACCATGTTATTTTGATTACCTCAAGAAAAGAAGATATTCCCTTATATAAAGGAGAAGAATTCCAATATAAAATGCTACACCGTATGGACTTTGAAGAATTTCTATGGGCCAATCATCAACATGACCTAGCTGACTTTATTCGAGCATCCTACGAAAATAAAAAATCTTGTCCTTTTCATAAAGTTGCCATGGAATACTATCATCACTATCTTATGATAGGAGGCCTACCACAAGCAGTAAAATGCTATATCGATAGTGCAGATCCTTATCAATTATCTATGGTGCATCAACAAATTATCGATATTCATCACAAAGAAATTGCTGTAACAAGTTTCTTAATCGATATTTCTAGAGGAATCGAAGTCTTTGATAGCATTGTTTATCAGTTACAAAAAGAAAACAAAAAATTTCAGTATGGCTTACTTGGAAATGGAAGCCGTTCTAAAGAATATGAAAATGCCATTGAGAAATTGAATGCCAACTATCTAGTACATCGAAGTTACAAAATAAAAGAAGTCAAAAAAATATTAAGTACGGCTAAAGAAAAGGATAGTTTCAAATTATATTATACCGATACAGGACTTTTATACACCTTACTACATCAATTATATCAATATAATTTTACTAATCGTAGTATTTTAACCATTTTATACGAAAACGATACAGCAACTACCCTTGTTGAAGCAGGATACTCCCTATATTACTATCAATCTAAAGGAAAAGCAGAAGTCGATTTTGTTGTTCAAACAAGAGCTGGTGCCATTGTTCCAATTGAAGTTCCAAAAATGAGTGCCAAATCAAAATCACTATCCTTATTCTTAAAAACTCATACCGTAAAACAAGCCATTCGTGTTACAGAGAAAAATTTTATGGTAAAAAACAACGTTTTCTATCTTCCTGCGTACGCTTTATTTTGCTTAAAGGAGCTGAATTAATATGTTACCTATTGTATTAGCTATTTTAGATGGTTTTGGTTATCGTGAAGAAAAAAATGGAAATGCGATTAAAGAAGCAAAGACGCCTAATTTTGATAAATTGTGGCAAGAATATCCCCATTCCTTATTAGAGGCTAGTGGAAATGCTGTGGGACTACCTAAAGGTCAAATGGGAAATAGTGAAGTAGGACATTTAACTATTGGTGCAGGACGTACCATCTATCAAGGGTTAGAACTAATTAATCAGAGTATTGAAAACGGTTCATTTCAAGAAAATCAAGAATTTTTAAAAGTGATAAATCATGTGAAAAAAAATCATAGTAAACTTCATCTTTTTGGACTACTTAGCGACGGAGGAATACATTCACATATCAATCATTTGTATGCCTTACTTGATTTAGCGAAAAAAGAAGAAATAAAAGAAGTCTATGTTCATGCCTTTTTAGATGGAAGAGATACACTTCCAAATGTAGCACTTACTTATTTAGATGACTTAACGTCTTATATGAAAAAACTAGATTGTGGAAAACTAGCTGATATTTCAGGAAGATACTATTCTATGGATAGAGAGAGAATGTGGAATTTAACGAATGAGTATTATCGTCTATTAGTCTATAAAGAAGGATTAAAAATAAGCGATTATCACAGCTATATCAAAGAGTCTTACCAAAAAAAGATATACGATGAATTTATTATACCAGCAAGAATAGAAGAAAATGGGACTTTACAAGATGACGACGGAGCCATTTTATTTAACTTTAGGCCAGATCGAGCAACGCAGTTATTTACAGCGATTACCAATTCTACTTTTACACAGTTTCCTGTGGAAAACTTTAAAAATTTGTGTTTAGTAACGATGATGAGCGTTGAAAAAAGTATTTTAGCAAATCCTGCATTTCCACCTCTTTCTGTGGAAAATCCCTTAGGAGTAATACTATCTGAAAAAGGATATAAAGTATTAAGAATTGCAGAAGCGAGTAAATATCCGCATGTGACCTATTTTTTTGACGGGGGTGAGGAAAGAACCTTAGAAAACACCGATTGTTTGATTGTGCCAAGAAAAGATGTAGCCACGTATGATATGTATCCAGCGATGTCTAGTTTTGAGTTAACCGATAAATTATTAGAAGTCATGGGACAATATGATGTGATTATTTTAAACTTTGCCAATTGCGATATGGTAGGACACACTGGAAATTATCCTAAAGTGATTGAAGCTGTTGAAGCCGTAGATAAAAATTTAGGACGCATTTATGAGAAAGTAAACGAGCTAGATGGAACGCTTCTAGTTACCGCGGATCACGGAAATGCGGAATACATGTTTGATGAGGATGGACACGTAATCACTAGTCATACCTGTAACAAAGTGCCATTTATCCTTTGTCAAGATGATATAAAGATTAAAAAAGGCTCATTAGCAAATATTGCGGGAACCATTCTTTCCTTATTAAAAGAAGATGCACCTATAGAAATGGAAAAGGGGCTAATAGAACTTCATGAATAATGGAGTTTTTTCTTTTTTTAAAAATCGATTTGTCGTATAATAGGATTGGTAATATTTATGAAGAGTAATCGAATTATTTTTCATGTTGATGTAAATAACGCGTTTTTATCGTGGACTGCTGTAAAACTTTTAAAAGAAGGATATCCAATAGATATTAGGAAAATTCCATCCATTATTGCAGGAGACCCTACTAAGCGTCATGGTATTGTCTTAGCCAAATCCCCTATTGCTAAAAAATATGGAATTGTTACTGCAGAGACTATTTACGAAGCCCAAAAAAAGTGTAGAAATTTAAAAATGTTTCCACCAGAACATGCTTATTATAAAGAACAGTCTAATTTACTTTATCAATATTTAAGCCAGTATACTCCAGTAATTGAGCGATTTTCGATCGATGAGTGTTTTCTTGATTTAACGGGTACTTCCTTACTATACGACGATTATTTAAAGTTAGCCTATAAAATGAAGGATGAAATTAAAGAAAGATTTGGTTTTACTGTAAATATTGGCATTGCGCAAAATAAATTATGTGCAAAAATGGCCTCTGACTTTGAAAAACCAGATAAAGTGCACACCTTATTTCAAGATGAAATTGAACAAAAAATGTGGCCTTTACCTGTGGTAGAGTTGTTCATGGTAGGAAAAAGTAGTGCAAAAGAGTTAAAGAAGATGCATATAATGACCATTGGACAACTAGCAAAAGCAAACTTTGCTGTGTTAAAGAAAAAATTTAAGTCCAATGCTTTGTACATGATTCAAGCAGCAAACGGGATTGATGATAGTATTGTAGAAAGTAGACGTTCCGATAGTAAATGTATTAGCATATCAGAAACGCTTCCTGCTGATGTTGATGATAAAGAAAAATTAGAACAAATTTTATTTTTGCAAGCGGAAAAATTAGGAAGAAGTTTAAGACGTCATCAGTTTTATACCAAAACAATTGCTGTAACGTTTAAGAATAATCAATTTATTAGCTATTCACATCAGAAAAAATTATTTAATTCTACCAATAAAACCGTTGATATTTATCAAACTGCCATAGAATTACTAGAACAAGGTTGGAAAAAAGATGCTCTACGCAATATTGGAATTCGTCTAGGGGATCTATCCAAAATTAAGGAATTACAAGTGTCTTTATTTGAAACGCCAAAAAAAGAAGAAGAGGATAAATTTCAAGCTACCTTGGATAGCTTACAAGATAAATTTGGCTCTTTAACGATTCAACGCGCAAGTTTAGTCAAAAAAGATAGATAAATCATAAAAAAATGCTTGCGAAAGTAGGATATGTGTGCTAAAATTTAATACGTGTGGCTGCGTAGATGTACAAGGTTGCCGATACGCCGGGCGAAGTTGTGCTTAGTGTTCGGGTTATTTGTGCGGAGCATGTCTATACTAGATATAGGCGAGAGGAGGACAAAAAATGTCAAAGGAAAAGGTTCGCGTTCGTTTAAAAGCGTATGATAATAAAATACTTGATAACGCCGCAAAAAGAATTGTTGAAACAGTAAAAAGATCAGGAGGAGAAATTTCTGGACCAGTGCCACTACCTACTGAAATTGAAAAGTTTACAATTTTAAGAGCTGTTCATAAGTATAAAGATTCTCGTGAACAATTCGAAATGCGTACTCACAAAAGACTAATTGACATCATTAATCCTAGCAAGGAAACAATAGATGCCCTAACGCATCTTGATTTACCAAGCGGAGTAGATGTACAAATTAAATTATAGGAGGATAAAACATGAAAGGAATCTTAGGAAAAAAGATGGGCATGACACAAGTGTTCACGACTAATGGGAAATTAATTCCTGTCACTGTGATTTCAGTCCAACCAAATGTGGTAACTCAAATCAAAACAGTCGAAAACGATGGTTATTCAGCTATTCAATTAGGATATGAAGACATTAGAGAAACACTTAGTAACAAAGCAAAAATGGGTCATACCAAAAAAGCAAATACATCACCTAAGCGCTTCTTAAGAGAAATTAGGGGAGTAGATGTAGAAAATTATCAATTAGGACAAACACTAGAAGCTAACATTTTTAGCGAAGGTGAGATTGTCGACGTTACTGGAATAAGTAAAGGAAAAGGATTTCAAGGTGTTATTAAACGTCATAATCAATCAAGAGGACCTATGGGACATGGTTCACAATATCATCGTGGTGTAGGCTCTTTAGGAACAATGTTACCAATGCACGTATTAAAAGGTAAAAACTTACCAGGACATATGGGACATGAGACGACAACTGTACAAAATCTTGAAATTATTTCTGTTGATTTAGAAAATAATGTTATTTTAGTCAAGGGTAATGTACCAGGACCAAAGAAGAGTCTAGTAATCATTAAAACAGCAGTAAAAAAAGGAAATGTACAAAATCCGAAGAAAGACTTGATCACTTACCAAAATGAGAGCGCTTCATTAGAAGAGACTAAAGAAGTTGAGGAGAACTCATCACTTGCTGAATAGTAAGACTAGAGATAGTTATGTGATGGAAGGAGGAAAATAATATGGAAAAAGTAAATCTTTTCAATGCAAAAGGTGAAAAGTTAAAAAACATTGAAATTAAAGAAGAAATATTTGGTATTGTTCCTAATAAAAACGTATTACACGATGCAATTATTTTAGCAAGAGCATCACTTAGACAAGGAACACATTCAACAAAAAACCGTTCAGAAGTTAGTGGCGGTGGAAGAAAACCATGGCGTCAAAAAGGAACAGGACGTGCTCGTCAAGGTTCAATTAGAGCTGTTCAATGGACAGGTGGTGGAATCTACGGAGGACCAGTGCCACGTGACTACAGCAAAAAGATGAACCGTAAAGAACGTCGTTTAGCATTAAAATCAGCTTTATCTGATAAAGTATTAAATCAAGAATTAATGGTAATTGAAGAATTATCTTTTGAAACACCAAAAACAAAAGAAATGGTAAAATTATTAGAAGCTTTAAAGATTGCTGATAAAAAAGTGTTAGTTGTTGTAGAAGAATTTGATGAAAACGTAATTTTAGCATCTAGAAATCTAGGAAATATTGCTTTAGTGGAATATAGTGAGGTTAACGTTTTAGATTTAATTAATGCAGATTATGTTCTAGCTACATCAAAAGCAATTACTAAAATTGAGGAGGTGCTAGCATAATGGATACAAGATATTTAGAAATCATCAAAGCACCAGTGATTACAGAAAAATCAGGAAATCAATCCATGAATGATTCAAAATATACTTTCTCTGTTGATGTAAAAGCCAATAAAACGGAAATCAAATTAGCGATAGAAAAAATCTTTAACGTAAAAGTAAAAGAAGTTCGCACAATCAATGTAAAACCTAAGAAAAGACGAGTTGGCCGTTATAGTGGATTACAAAATCGTACGAAGAAAGCGATTATTACACTACAACCTGGTCAAACCCTTGATCTTGGTTAGAAGGAGGATTAAATATGGCTATTAGAAATTATAAACCGACTACACCAGGACAACGTAAAAAAAGTACTTTAGTCAATGAAGAAATAACAAAAAGTACTCCAGAGAAGAGTTTAGTAGTAAGTTTAAACAAACGCGGTGGTCGTAATAATCAAGGAAAAATAACTGTAAGACATCACGGTGGCGGAGTAAAACGTAAATATCGTATTATCGATTTTAAACGTAACAAACGTGATATTCCAGGTACTGTTGCTAGTATCGAATACGACCCAAATAGAACAGCGAATATTGCTCTAATTAATTATAAAGATGGAGAAAAAAGATATATCATTGCTCCAAAGGGTCTTAGCGTAGGAACGATAATTGAAGCAGGAGAAAATGCTGATATCAAAGTAGGAAATGCCCTACCAATTATGAATATTCCTGTAGGTACATTAATTCATAACATTGAACTTCGCCCTGGAAAAGGTGGAGAATTAGCACGTTCTGCTGGAGCATCTGCTCAAATATTAGGACGTGAAGGTGCTTATGTAATGATTCGTCTATCTAGTGGAGAACAAAGAAAAATACTAGGTACTTGTTATGCAACCGTTGGTGAAGTTGGAAACGAAGATAGTGAACTTGTAAAAATTGGAAAAGCTGGAAGAAGTCGTCATATGGGAATTCGTCCTACTGTTCGTGGTTCTGTTATGAACCCTAACGATCACCCTCATGGTGGTGGAGAAGGACGTACGCCAATCGGACGTAAAGGGCCAGTTACTCCTTGGGGTAAACCTGCACTTGGATACAAGACTCGTAACAATAAAAAAACTGATAAATTTATTGTACGTCGTCGCAATGGAAAATAAAAGGAAGGATGATAAGAAATGGCTAGAAGCGTTAAAAAAGGGCCTTATGTATTCCCAAGATTACTAAATAAAGTAAAAGAATTAAATAAATCAGGGAAAAAAGAAGTAATCAAAACTTGGTCACGCCGATCAACAATTTTTCCAGATTTCATTGGACATACATTTGCCGTTCATAATGGACGTGAATTCATTCCTGTGTACGTAACTGAAGATATGGTTGGACATAAACTTGGAGAATTTGCCTTAACTCGTAAATTCGGTGGACATGGTACACAAAGTTAGAATAGTTAAAAATAATGACTAGGAGGGAAAGTATGGAAGCAAGAGCAACTGCTAAAACATTAATTGTATCTCCCATTAAAGCACGTTTAGTAATCGACTTAATTCGCGGAAAAAATGTTAGTGATGCAGTAACTATATTAAGTAATATGAATCAAAAGCCAGCAAGGCTTATACTAAAAGTATTAAACTCTGCTATTAGTAATGCTGTTAATAATAATGGTTTAGATGCTAAAGAATTATACGTTAAAGAAGCAAGAGTAGATAATGGACCTGTGTTAAAACGTGTGATGTTTGATTCACGTTCACACATTGGACATAAAGATAAAAGAACAAGTCACATCGTTATCGTAGTGGCTACTAAATAAGGATAGGAGGTTAGAGTATGGGTCAAAAAGTCAATCCTAATGGATTAAGACTAGGAATCAATAAAGATTGGGAATCTAGATGGTATGCTAGTAGTAAAGATTTTTCTAAATATTTAGTTAACGATATGGAAATTCGTAAGTACTTAGAAAAGAAATTTAAGTCTGCTGCTGTATCTAAAATCGAGATTGAACGTAACGATAAAAGAACTGAAGTGATTGTACATACCTCAAAACCAGGTGTAATCATTGGACGTGGTGGAGAAGAAATAGAAAAATTAAAGAAAGAACTTAAAAACTTAGTTAACGAAGAAGTTCAAATTTCTATTGTCGATATTAAAAAACCAGATATCAATGCACAAATCGTTGCTGATTCAATTGCCAATCAAATCACTAATCGTGCCTCATTTAGAATGGCACAAAAGCGAGCAATTCGTAACGCTATGAAAGCAGGAGCTAAAGGAATTAAAACTTTAGTAGCAGGACGACTAGGTGGTGCTGATATGGCTCGTAGTGAAGGATATACAGAAGGAACTATTCCGCTACATACATTAAGAGCAGATGTAGATTATGCTACTAGTGAAGCAGATACTACATTTGGAAAAATTGGTATAAAGGTATGGATTTACAAAGGAGAAATTCTTCCTTCTAAAAATAATAAAGGAGGTAATTAATTATGTTAATACCATCAAGAACAAAATATCGTCGAGTTCATAGATTACCTCATGAAGGATTATCACGAGGTAACCGTGAACTAACTAATGGCGAGTATGGATTAATGGCAAAAGAAGGAGCTTGGATTACAGCAAATCAAATCGAAGCTGCTCGTATTGCGATGACTCGTTATATGAAACGTGGTGGAAAGGTATGGATTAATATTTTTCCACACATGCCTTTAACAAAAAAACCAATCGGTACTCGTCAAGGTAAAGGTAAAGGTAATGTTGAAGGATGGGTAGCGGTTGTAAAAGAAGGTAAAATTATGTTTGAAATCACAGGAGTTGATGAAGCAACAGCTCGTGAAGCTCTACGACTTGCAAGTCATAAATTACCAATCACTACAAAATTTGTAAAAAAAGAAACAGGTGGTGAAATCAATGAAGGTTAATGAGATTAGAAATTTAACCACTGAAGAAATCAATACAAAAATTAAAGAAAGCAAAGAAGAGTTATTCAATTTGCGTTTTCAACAAGCAACTGGGAATTTAGAAAAACCTTCAAGAATTAGAGAACTTAGACATACCGTAGCAAGAATGAAGACCGTTTTAAAAGAACGTGAAGGAAAGTAGGAGGGTTTTTAGTATGAATGAGAAAAAACAACGTGAATTAATTGGTGTTGTTGTCAGTGATAAACGTGATAAAACGATTACCGTTTTAGTAGAAACGCATAAGAAACATCCGAAATATGGTAAACGAGTAAAGAGTTCTAAAAAGTATTCTGCACATGATGAGACCAATAAAGCAAAAGTAGGAGATACTGTTAGAATTGTGGAGACAAAACCAATTTCAAAAACAAAATATTTCTATTTAGCTGAAATAATCAAAGAAGCAGTTATTTTATAACTCTAGAGAAGGAGGATTAAGTTATGCTACAACAAGAATCTCGTTTAAAAGTAGCTGATAACTCTGGAGCACGTGAACTATTAGTCATTCGTGTTTTAGGAGGAAGCAAAGTAAAAACGGGTAATATTGGAGACATTGTCGTAGGTACAGTAAAAGATGCCTTACCAAATGGAACCGTAAAAAAAGGAAAAGTCGTTAAAGCCGTTATCGTTCGTAGTAAGTTTGGTGTTAGAAGAGAAGATGGAAGCTACATCAAATTTGATGATAATGCTTGCGTAATTATTAGAGATGATAAGAGTCCAGTGGGAACTCGTATCTTTGGACCAGTGGCGAGGGAACTTCGTGACAAAGATTTCTTAAAAATAACATCTTTGGCTAAAGAAGTACTATAAAGGAGGATATTATGAACTTAAAAGTTGGAGATAAGGTCGTAGTAATTTCCGGTGCTAGTAAGGGTAGTGAAGGTAAAATCGTTAAGACGTTCCCTAAAGAAAATCGTGTAATTGTAGAAGGTGTTAACCTTGTTAAAAAACATCGCAAGGGAAATGGTAATGAAACAGGTGGAATCTTAGAAATAGAAGCACCAATTCATGCCTCAAATGTAATGATTATCGATCCAAAGACAAAGAAAAGAACTAGAATCGGACATTCTATTGACAAAAATAATAAAAAAATTAGAATTAGTAAAAAATCAAACGAATCGCTTGATTAATTGGAAGGAGGGAAAATTTGATGAACCGCCTAAAAGAAAAATACTTAAATGAAGTTGTTCCAAGTTTAACTGAAAAACATCAATACCATACCATTATGGAAGTTCCAAAATTAGAGAAAATTGTAATTAATATGGGTGTAGGAGATGCAACTGGTAATTCTAAATTATTAGATGCAGCGCTAAAAGATCTAGAAATTATTTCTGGACAAAAACCTGTAGTAACAAGAGCAAAAAAATCTATCGCAGGATTTAAAGTACGTGAAGGACAATCTATTGGTTGTAAAGTAACCCTACGTGGTGAAAATATGTATAACTTTATGGATAAATTATTCTCTATTGGATTACCTCGTGTACGTGATTTCCGTGGTGTTAGTGCAAAATCATTCGATGGTAGAGGAAACTATACTTTAGGAATTAAAGAACAATTAATTTTCTCTGAAATTGAATATGATAACGTTGTTAAAGTACGTGGTATGGATATCGTGTTTGTAACAACAGCAAAATCAAATCAAGAAGCATTTGATTTACTAGAAGCACTTGGAATGCCTTTTAGAAAGTAATGGAGGGTAAAAATGGCAAAAAAAAGTATGATCGTAAAAGCTAGTAGAAAGCCAAAGTACAAAGTACGCGAATATACTCGTTGCAATAGATGTGGAAGACCTCATGCAGTAATGAGTAAATTTGGTATCTGCCGTATTTGCTTTCGTGAATTAGCGTACAAAGGACAAATACCAGGCGTTAGAAAATCTAGCTGGTAATTTAGGAAGGAGGACTTATTATGGCTGTAGTAACTGATACAATTGCAGATATGTTAACTCGTATTCGTAACGCAAAAGATATGCACTATGTAGAAGTAAGTATTCCAACTTCAAAATTAAAAGAAGAAGTTGCAAGAATTTTAAAAGAAGAAGGCTTTATTAAAGATTATAAAGTAGAAAAAAATGGACCACAGGGTACTATCGTTGTAACGTTAAAATATGGTCCAAATAAGCAATGTGTAATTACAGGACTTAAACGTATTTCAAAACCAGGATTACGTGTATACGTTCCCAAAGATGAAGTACCAAAAGTGTTAAATGGATTAGGTATTGCGATAATTTCTACATCAAAAGGAATTATGACAGATAAACAAGCAAGACGTGAAAATATTGGTGGAGAAGTTTTAGCTTATATTTGGTAAAACAAGTAAATTAAGGAGGTGTCAAAATGAGCCGTATTGGATATCGTAAGATTAACTTACCAGAAGGAGTTAGTGTTAGTGTAGATGAAAATATAGTAACTGTAAAAGGACCTAAAGCCACGTTAACTACTCCAATTGTCAAAGGAATTGAAATCAAACAAGAAGATAACATAATTAGCATCACTAGAGCGAATGAATTATTAAAACCTATGCATGGTACAGTAAATGCGAATATTACTAACATGATTTTAGGGGTTACAAAAGGATTTGAAAAAGGATTAGAAATCGTTGGTGTCGGATATCGTTTTAACTTAAAAGGAAAAACATTAGTCATTAACGCTGGATATTCTCATCCTGTTGAAATACAAATTCCTGATGGTATTGAAGTTGTTGCTATTAGTAATACTGAAATCACCGTTAAAGGAGCCGATAAAATTAAGGTGGGAGAATTTTCTGCAAATGTTAGAAAAGTAAGACCACCGGAGCCGTATAAAGGAAAAGGAATTCATTATAAAGATGAACATATTCGTCGTAAAGAAGGAAAGAAAGCTGCTTAGTTAAGTAGGAAGGAGAAATAAATATGATTAAAAAACAATCTCGCAATAGTATGCGTGAAATTCGTCATGAACGTGTTAGAAAAAATGTTTTTGGAACAAGCGAAATACCAAGATTAAACGTATATCGCTCTAATAAAGAAATCTATGCACAAATTATTGATGATGAAACGATGACTACTCTTGTTTCTGCTTCTACATTAGAATTGAAACTAGATAATGGAAGCAACATTGAAGCAGCCAAAAAAGTAGGAGAAGCCATTGCTAAGAAAGCAAAGGATAAAAAAATTACAAAAGTAGTATTTGATAGAGGTGGATATCTTTATCATGGACGTGTTAGCGCATTAGCTGATGCAGCACGTGAAAACGGATTAGAATTCTAATAGGAGGGTAATATGCAAAATAAACATGTAGACCCAAAAACGAAAACCTTAGAAGAATTAGTAGTTGAGATTAAAAGTGTAACTAAAGTTACTCCTGGAGGTCGTCAACGTCGATTTTCTGCTACCGTAGTCGTTGGGGATAGAAAAGGTCAAGTTGGATTAGGTATTGGAAAAGCAAACGAAGTACCTGATGCAATTAAGAAGGCTATTCAAGCTGCAAACAAAAACTTAATTAGAGTACCTTTAATTGATGGTAGAACAGTTGCTCATGAAGCCATCGGAACAAGTGGTGCTGCTAGAGTCATGATTAAGCCAGCTGCTGCAGGTACAGGAATCATCGCCGGTGGAGCAGTAAGAGCAGTATTAGAATTAGCAGGAATTCACGATATTTTATCAAAATCTCTAGGTTCAAGAACAAAAATTAATATGGCTATGGCTACCATTAATGCCTTGAAAATGATGAAAACACCTGAGCAAGTCGCTGCTCTTCGTGGAAAAACAGTAGAGGAGATTTTAGGATAATGAAGTTACATGAATTAGAAAAGAACCTAGGAGCAACACATAAGAAAAAACGTGTAGGACGTGGATCTGGTAGTGGTTTAGGAAAAACATCAGGTCGTGGAGAAAAAGGTCAAAAGGCTCGTAGCGGAGGCGGAAAAGGACCTACATTTGAAGGTGGACAATTACCTTTATATCGTCGCTTACCAAAAAGAGGATTTAGCAATCACGATTTCAAGATAGAATACGCTATTATTAATCTTAGTGATTTAAATCGATTCGATAATGGTACAGTTGTAACGCCAGTTATGCTTAAAGAAACTGGGTTAGTAAAAAAACAATTAAATGGAATTAAAGTTTTAGGTGAAGGAAAACTTGAAAAGAAGCTAACAATTCAAGCACATAAATTTTCAAGAGCAGCCTTATTAAAAATTAATGAATCAGGAAGTAAAGCTGAGGTGATTTAACGATGTTTAACACCATCAAGCAACTATTTGCTCCAACGAATAAAGATTTACGAAAGAGAATTTTATATACCCTTGGAGCGCTTGCTATATTCATCATCGGTACTTCTATTCGTGTTCCAGGAACGCAAGATTTAACAAATAGTTTAGGATTTTTAGAATTAATTAATGTCATGGGCGGTGGAGCATTAAAGAATTTTTCCATCTTTGCCCTTGGAGTAATGCCCTATATTACAGCATCAATTATTATTCAATTGTTGCAGATGGATATTATTCCCTATTTTACCGAATTATCGAAACAAGGTCATGTAGGACGACAAAAAATCAATCAAATTACTCGTTATGTAGGAATTGCCTTTGCTTTTATTGAAGGATATGCATTTTCTTTTATGGTACTTGGTAATTCAGCATCAGCCATGCAATATATGTATGTTGCTACTATTCTAACAGCAGGTACAGCGTTCATGTTATGGCTAGGAGATCAAATTACCCAAAAAGGTATTGGGAATGGAATTAGCTTAATTATTATGGCAGGTATTATTTATACTTTACCACAAATGTTTATTACTGCTTTTAATTCTATGGTAGCTTTTGGGGATACTGCTAAAATGTGGTTAGGAATTGGAAGTTTTGCCTTGTTTGTGATTATCTATTTAGTAATTCTAATTGGTGTAATTTTTGTCCAAGAAGCAGAACGTAAAATTCCTATACAATATGCGAATAAATCAACATCAGCTTATGGAGCCCAACAATCATTTATGCCAGTTAAGATTAATTCCGCTGGTGTAGTTCCTGTCATTTTTGCATCAAGTTTAATCTCTATTCCTGGAGTAATTGCCAATTTTGTAAAAAATGAAGGATTCGCTAGTTTTGTGAATAACTATCTAAACTATACAAAACCTGTTGGATTTATCATTTACGTTATCTTAATTTTCTTCTTTGCTTATTTTTATACATTTGTTCAATTAAAACCTGAAGATTTAGCAAAGAATTTACAAGAAAACGGTGGATATATCCCAGGAGTTCGTCCAGGAAAAGATACAGAAAAACATATTAGTAGTGTACTTAGTCATTTAACTATAGTGGGTAGCATTTTCTTAGTGATTATCTCAGGTATTCCTATTCTATTTGGGACATTAACCAAGTTACCATCAACAGTTACTATCGGTGGTACTGGACTATTAATCGTCGTTGGTGTAGCACTTGAGACATATAAACAATTAGAAGGAAGTTTATTAACAAGAAAATATACACGTGATAGCGCGTATAGTAAAGGTTCATATCGAAGATGAAAACGGTTATATTTTTAGCTCCCCCTGCTGCTGGGAAAGGCACGCAGGCAGACTTATTAAAAGAAACCTGTGGATATGTCCATGTTGCTATGGGAGATATCCTAAGAGAAGTTGCTAATAATGAAGATGAAATAGGCGAATATGTTCGCGAAACATTATCAAGTGGTGGATTCGTAAAAGATGAAATTGTATATCGCTTAATGGAACAACATTTATCTAAATTAAGTGATAAAGAAGGCGTTATTCTTGATGGATTTCCAAGATATATTGAACAGGCTCATAAATTAGATGAAATCATGAAACATTTAAAAAGAAAAATTGATTTTGTTATTTTGTTTGATATCGATAAGGAAATATTACAAAAGAGAATAACGGGAAGAAGAATATGTAAAGACTGTGGTTCAATTTATAATATTAATTTTGAAGCACAATCGCCAAAAGTAGAATCGATTTGTGATAAATGTCATGGAAAGCTATATCAAAGAAGTGACGATAATATGGACTCTTTTGAAATCCGTTATCAAAACTACTTAAAAAAAACCTATCCCTTAATCGACTTTTATCAACAAAAAGGTTTGTTGCATATCGTAAATGCCAATCGTAAAACAGAAGAAATTGCAAAAGATATAAACAATATTGTGATGGGTAAGAGTGAAAAAAATGATTAATATTCGTAGTCAAAGAGAAGTAGAATTACTAAGACAAGCTGGTAAAATCGTTTATCTAACTCATCAATACCTAAAGCCTTTTATTAAAGAAGGAATTACGACAAAAGAATTAGATAAAAAAGCAGAAAAATTTATTTTATCCCAAGGAGCAACTCCTTCTTTTAAAGGGTACGATGGCTTTCCTGCGACTCTTTGTACAAGTATTAATGATGAAATTGTACACGGTATTCCAGGAAATAGGAAATTAGTAAATGGTGATATTATTTCTATTGATATTGGTGCTTGTTATAAAGGATATCATGGTGACTCTGCTTGGAGTTATCCAGTGGGGAAGATTAATGAAGATAAAGAATATCTATTAGAACATACTAGATGTGCTTTATATGAGGGATTAAAACAAGTTAAACCAGGAAATCACATTGGTGATATAGGGTATGCGATTGAAAAATATGCGAAATCTCATCAATTAGGAGTAGTTAAAGAACTGGTAGGACATGGAGTTGGATGTAGTATTCATGAAGACCCAGAAGTTCCCAATTACGGTATTCCTCATACAGGTCCCGTATTAAAAGAAGGGATGGTAATTGCTATTGAACCCATGTTAAACTTAGGAAGTGCTGAAATTTGTATTCTTGATGATGATTGGACAATTGTTAGCGAAGATGAAAGTCCATCAGCACACTATGAACATACAATAGTAGTTACAAAAACGGGGTACGAAATATTAACAGGAGAGTGAAACGATGGCTAAAGATGATGTAATTGAAGTAGAAGGAAAAGTATTAGAAGTAATGTGTGGTGGTCATTTTAGAGTGCAACTAGAAAATGGTCATATTATCGAGGACGCCTATGTTTCTGGTAAAATGCGAATGAATTACATTCGTATCTTCCCAGGTGATACGGTAGTGATCGAAATGACCCCTTATGACTTAAAACGTGGGCGTATAATCTATCGAAGATAGTAGGAGGGATTTATAATGAAAGTAAAACCATCAGTAAAACCAATTTGTTCAAAATGTAAAATCATCAAACGCAAAGGGCGCGTTATGGTGATTTGTGAAAATCCAAAACACAAACAAAGACAAGGATAATTTAGGAGGTGTATAGTAATGGCACGTATTAAAGGTGTAGATATTCCAAACGATAAGCAAATCGGTACTAGTTTAACTTACATTTATGGTATCGGAAGAAACTTAGCAAAAACAATTGTAAAAAATGTAGGAATTGAAGAGACTAAACGTGTAAGCGAATTATCAAATGAAGAATTAGATAAAATTCGTAACGAAGTAGCGAAATATATCACTGAAGGTGATTTGCGTCGTGAAGTTAGTATGAACATCAAAACAAAAATGGAAATTAATTGCTATCAAGGATATCGTCATAAAAAAGGTTTACCAGTTAGAGGACAAAGAACAAACCGTAATGCTCGTACTCGTAAAGGACGCGGTAAGGTTGTTGCTAATAAGAAGAAAGTATAGTAAATAAATATTGTGATTATTGTTTAAAAGGAGGTTAAACCATGGCTTATAAGACAAGAAAAAGAAAAGTAAAAAAGAATGTTCCTGAAGGTGTAGCACATATTCATTCAACATTCAATAATACCATTGTTACGATTACAGATAAAGAAGGTAGTGCGATTAGCTGGGCTTCTAGTGGAGCACTAGGATTCAAAGGAAGTAAAAAATCTACTCCATTTGCTGCAGGAATTGCTGCTGAATCAGCAGGTAAAGCAGCATATGATTTGGGTATGCGTAAAGTAGAAGTATTCGTAAAAGGTCTAGGACCAGGTAGAGAAACTGCGATAAGATCACTTCAAACCGCAGGATTAGAAGTTACAGCAATCAATGATGTAACACCAGTTCCACATAATGGATGTCGCCCACCTAAACGTCCTCGTGGCTAATAAGAAAGGGAGGTTAGTTTCATGTTAGAATTTGAAAAACCAATTTATAAAATTACGGATTGTGTAGAAAGTAATTTTTATGGAAAGTTTGAATTAGAACCATTAGAAAGAGGTTTTGGTACAACATTAGGGAATGCCCTTAGAAGAGTACTTTTATCTAGTTTACCAGGTAGTGCTATTGCAAGTATTAAAATTGACGGAGTACTACATGAATTTCAAACGATTGAAGGTGTAGTGGAAGATGTAACTACTATCATTCTAAATTTAAAAAGTGTAGTAGTGAAAAATCATTCTAATGATAATAAAACAATTCGTATTAATGTACAAAAAGAAGGAATTGTAACAGCAGGGGATATAGAACATGATGCTGATATTGAAATTTTAAATCCTGATCAAATTATTGCTACTGTTGCTAAAGGCGGCTCTCTAGTTATGGAAATGCTTGTAACAAATGGTCGTGGATATGTAAGAAGCGAAGATAATAAGAAATTACTTGACAATAAACAAGTGGGAGTTATTGCCATTGATTCACTATTTGCTCCAATTGAGCGTGTATCATACGAAGTAGAAAGTGCTCGCGTTGGACAAAATGAAAACTATGATAAGTTAATTTTAGAAGTATGGACAAATGGTTCCATTAAGCCAGAGGAAGCGATTGCATTATCTTCTAGAATTTTAATTGAACACTTTAATATTCTTACTGATTTAAGTAAGATTGCCGATGTTACAGGATTAATGATTGAAAAGACAGAAGATCCTAAAGTAAAAACACTGGAGACAACAATTGAAGACTTAGATTTCTCTGTTCGTGCATATAATTGCTTAAAACGTGCAGGAATTCATACCTTACAAGATTTAGTCAACAAGAGTGAAAACGACATGATGAAGATTCGTAATTTAGGTAAAAAATCATTAAAAGAAGTGCTAGATAAGATTAGAGATCTTGGCTTAGTATTACATGATGAAGATTAATAATAGGAGGTTAAACTATGGCATATAGAAAATTAGGTCGAACGAATAAACATAGAAGAAGTATGTTAGCTACATTGACAAAACAATTAATCAATAATGAGTCTATTGTAACAACAGAAACTCGTGCAAAAGAAGTTCGTAAGTGTGCTGAAAAAATGATTACTTATGGAAAAAATGGAAGTTTAGTATCCCGTCGTAGGGCACTTGCTTTCTTACATAATGATCAAAAGACAGTAGAAAAGATCTTTAATGATCTTGCAAAACGTTATGAAAATCGCCAAGGCGGATATACAAGAATTTTAAAATTAGATGAACGTCGTGGAGATGACGCCTTAATGGTTGTCATAGAATTAGTAAAGGAAGACTAGAAATAGTCTTTTTTTCTTCGGAAAAGTGCTTGACAAAAACAAAAATCATTTGTTATGATGAATCTATCAGAAAGTCAAGGTGATAGAGTGAAAGCATTAATCACAGGGGCATCAAGTGGAATTGGATATGATATGGCAAAATATTTAGCAACAAAAAATTGTGAATTAATTCTAGTTGCTAGAAATAAAGAAAAATTAGAAGCATTACAAAATGAATTAAATAAGACAGTCAAAACAAAAATTATTGTAATGGATTTAGCGAATGAACAAAAATTAAAGGAATTATACGTTATTTGTAAAAATGAAAATATTGATATTTTAATTAACAATGCTGGTTTTGGTTTAGCTGGTGATTTTAGTGAACTAGACTTAGTAAAAGAGATGAACATGATTGATGTAAATATTAAAGCACTTCATACCTTAACCAAACTATTTTTAAAAGATATGATAAAAAGAAATGCAGGATATATTTTAAATGTAGCATCTTCTGCTAGCTTTCAACCAGGACCTTTAATGGCAACTTATTACGCTACTAAAGCCTATGTTTTACGCTTAAGTGAAGCATTAAATGAAGAATTAAGAGCCAAAAAAATAAACGTTCATGTATCTATTTTATGTCCAGGCCCAGTAGATACTAACTTTAATAAAGTAGCAAACGTTAACTTCTCTGTTAGACCATTATCTAGCGAATATGTAGCTAGGTATGCTATTGATAAAATGTTTCAAAAGGAAATGGTCATTGTTCCTGGTGTAAAAATGAAATTAGCAAAATTTTTTGGAAGATTTTTATCTGATCGCGCTTTAATGAAAATCACTTATCAAATTCAAAAAAAGAAATTTGAATAAAATATAAATTAAATAAAAAAATCTAATATAATTAAGAAATTGGTAAAGAAAATGTAAAGAAAATTGACTATTGTTGATATTACATTTTTTTTCGATTATAATAGTAAGTCATAGGATGGTGATAAGATAATGGACCCTATCATGGAAGTACGTCATTTATCTTTTTCATCCATCTTTAACTCCTTGTCGTTATCTTTTGAAAAAGGCAAATTTTATGCAATAGCAGGCGGAAATAATTCAGGAAAATCTATGCTTATACACCTTTTATGCTATCAAATAAAAGTAGATAACGCTATTATTATTAATCATACCTATATAGAAAGTTATAACAATCATCAATTATTTCAAATTATAGGTACTAATGATATTCAACCTGAGAAAATTATAGGAAAAACGGTAAAAGAAGAATTAATGCGTCCTTTAGAATACTTAGGATGGAAAAAAAAAGAGATAAATCAAAGGATTAATGAAGTCATTTTAAAAACGCACCAAGAAAGTTTATTAAATTTACCTATTGTTTCCCTTTCTTTAAAAGAAAAAAACATTTTACTATTTTTACTTGCCATTATTCATCATCCTAAAGTAGTAATATTAGATGAACCTTTCTTATATCTTAACCAAAAAGAAAAACAAGATTTTCTTCTTTTACTACAACAGTTAAAAGAACAAGAAAATGTAACTATAATTTTAACGACTAAAGATTTAGAAGATACTCTTTATGTAGATGAATTAATGATTTTACATCAAGGAAAACTAGTGATTGAAGGAGTACCTTTAGCAGTATTCAAAGAAGATAAAATCCTAAACCGTCTAGGATTATCTTTACCATTTTTAGCAGATTTATCATTAAAACTAATGTTTTATGATGTATTAAAACATTTTATATTAGATATGGATGGGATGGTGGAACAATTGTGGAAGTAGTATTAAAAAAAAAGAATGCTACCAAAATAGATTTAGAATTAACGCCAAATGTATATGGTCTCTTATTACGAGACTATAATACTTTATTATCCTTATTTAACGAAGAATCTTCTTATCAAGTTTTAGAAAAAAATACTAATCAAATTCTTTTATTAAATGATAATAATATAGTGTTAACTATTTGTGATACCATTGAACACTTATTTAGAAAAGATACAGTAGAAGATGAATTTTATTATTTTAATCAAGTCTATCATCTATTTGGTGAAGACTCCTTAAAAAGATTTGAATATGCCTTATCTTTAGTAGGTCTATCCAAAGACATCTTACCATGTTTAATTAATGAATTATCAACTTCATCTAAAAAACTTTTACATATTGCTTTTACTCTTTATCGAAATCCTAAAATTTTAATTTTAGAAGAACCATTTTTCTTTCTTGATCAAAAAGTTAGAAAACGATTACTTAAATTATTTAAAAAAATGGCTCAAGAGTGTGGAAAAATCATATTTTTGTGTAGTCAAAATGTAGATGATCTTTATCAAGAATGTGAAAATTTTTTAATTTTTCAAGAAGAAGACATCTTAAAATTTAATAGTGCCAATGAATTGTTTCAAGTCGATACCTTAAAAAAGTTAAAAATAGAGCTTCCTTTAATTACTTTATTTAGTGATAAAGCCATAAAAAATAAAAAAGTTCATCTAGGATACCATAAAGATATTCGAGATTTGATAAAAGATATATATAAACACGTGAATTTGTGATATAGTAAGTAATGAAAAGGAGGGTTTTATGCGTTATTTAATGACCTTTTCTTATGATGGAACTAATTTTGAAGGATACCAAATTCAACCTGGTTTACGTACTATTCAAGGATGTTTAGAAAAAGCTTTAACGTTTATTAATCAAAAACAAGAAACAAAAGTGATTGCATCAGGAAGAACGGATAAAGGAGTTCACGCGATGAATCAAAAAGCTCATTTTGATTTACAAGTAGAAATTACTTTAGAAAAATTAAAGCGTGCCTTAAATAGTAATTTACCAGAAGATATTCATATTAAAAGTGTAGAAAAGGTGGATGAAGAATTTCATGCTCGATATATGGTAAAAGAAAAAGAATATCGTTATTATTTAAATTTAGGAGAATATAATCCTTTAGAGAGAAATTATATTTTTCAGTGTTGTCATTCATTAAATGTTGAAAAGATGAAAGATGCGATTACTTATTTTTTAGGTACCCACGATTTTAGAGCTTTTGTAACAGAAAATAAAGAAAAAGAAAATTGTGTTAGGACAATTCATGATGCAAGAATAGAAATAGATGATAAAAATCATATGGTCATTATATTTAAAGGAACGGGTTTTCTAAAATATCAAGTGCGAAATATGGTTGGATTATTGATTCGAATTGGAGAAGAAAAAAAGGAAATATCTTTGGTATTAAAGATGTTAGAAGATAAAAAAAGAGACGAATCAACCCCAAGAGCTCCATCTTGCGGACTATATTTGATGGATGTTATTTATTGATAAGTTGAAAATTTTGTGCATAAAATGATATTATCTATAAAATTCATACAAAATAAAGGAATTTTTAACAAATTTCAATTGACTTTGAGATAATAGTTTAGTATAATTTTAATCGGTACATTTTATATCCCCACATAAGTCAAGTTCTGGGAAAACTTGATTTAAGTAGAAGGAGAAGGAAAGAAATATGAATACTTATATGCAAAAAAAAGAAACAGTAGAACGTAAGTGGTATGTGATTGATGCTAAGGGTGAATCTTTAGGTCGTGTTGCTAGTAAAGCAGCTCATTTACTACGTGGAAAACATAAGGCAACTTATACTCCACATATCGATTGTGGTGATTTTGTTATCATTATCAATGCTAAAAGTGTTAACTTAACAGGAAACAAATTAGAAGAGAAGATGTATTATAATCACTCAATGTATCCTGGTGGTTTAAGAGAAAGAACTGCTAAGGAAATGAGAGAAAACTATTCCACTGAAATGGTAGAACGTGCCGTTAAGGGAATGTTACCTCATAATCGTCTAGGACGTACAATGTATAAGAAATTATTTGTTTATGAAGGAGAAACACATCCACATGCAGCACAAAAGCCTACCGCAATGGGTGTTAAATAAGGAGGGTGAAAAATAATGGCAAAAAATAAGAATGTTTATACAGGAACTGGAAGAAGAAAAACTAGTGTAGCCCGTGTTAGACTAACATCAGGAACAGGTAAGATTACAGTAAACGGAAAAGATGTTAATGAATATTTACCATTTGAAACATTAGTAATGGACTTAACTCAACCTCTAGATTTAACTAATACAAGAGAAATTTTTGATGTTGAAGCTGATGTTAAAGGTGGAGGATTTTCAGGTCAAACAGGAGCTATTCGTTTAGGAATTACTCGTGCTTTATTAGATTATGATAAAACTACAGATAAAGATTCTGAAAATAGTTATCATAAAATTTTAAAAGCAGCAGGATTCATTACTCGTGATGCCCGTAAGAAAGAACGTAAGAAACCAGGTCTTAAAAAAGCTCGTCGTGCGCCACAATTTTCAAAACGTTAAGATTTGTGTGTTAGAATATTCAAAAAAAGCTCATATCTTTGGGCTTTTTTTGATTAAAAATATTTATAGACACAGCTTAAGAAACAAGCTATAATATAGCTGGTGATAACATGAATAAAAAAATTGGTTGATGATTATCCGATTAGACTAGATCAAAATGCTAAAATGGCAATATATGTGAAAGATATTGGATTACCTAAACTTTCAACTTGTTATAGTGAAGTAGATAAAATGAAACTAGCTAGAATAAGCCAAGAATTTTTATCTTTTTCTATTGCTAGCGACATTTTAATTAAAGCCAAAGAAACAAACGATATGAATATACTTAATCAAAAGAATTTTATAAAAAGTATTACCTAGAATATTATGGATATGGAATAGAGAATTCATCGATTAGTGATATTCCTTTACCTTTTATATGTTTATTGAATTATTAAAACGTGCAATAAATAATAATTCTTATTTTGGAATTATTTTAGATAAACAAAAAGATATTGCCCTATCTTCAATTCAAGCAATAAATGTTTGGATTGGGCGACGAATTAATCATAATATTGCATTGAAAGTATCAACAACACTAGATACTTGGGATTCTTATATGGATTCTAATGGTATTTTTATCGAGGGCATTCATGATTATGGTATAGTAGAGCTAGATAATTCATATCAAGAATATATGAAAAAACTTAAAAAACAATAGTTTTAACATCATGAAAAAAGCACATATAGTGCTTTTTAAATTGACTACCATCCAGAGACTTCTTTAAAATCACAATGATCTACTGTTTGATTTGTAAACAATCCTACAGCTTTGTATTTCCACGTTTGATTTCCTAATAGATTATTTGTATTATCCATTGCCGTTCCTATATTATTACCTTCTGGATCATAACAAATGAATTCAATTTGCACATAAGCATATTTTTTATCAGAATTATTAGTTACTATACCTTCGATATAATATCCAAATCCTGATGAATCAGATTGAGAACTTGTTACAGTGTGTGAAAAATCATCTTCTTTTATCATATTATCAATTTCATCAGTACATCCTGTTAATATAAAACATCCTACTGCACATATTATCCCCATTAACAATTTTTTCATTTTCTCACCTACCTCTCTAAATTACAAAATATATTAAAAGCATATTAAGCTTTTAATCAAATTTAAAATCTTGTTGCATTTATATATTAATTATATATCAATTTAGAAATAAATGTCAAAAAAAAATATATTATAAACGCTATAATATTAAAAATAATTATGATTTTACTGAATAAAGAAAAAAATAATTAGGTTGTAATACTAATTATTTAGAAGTTTGTCTTTTTCACTATTGAATTCTTCTTGTGAGATAATATTATCATCAAGAAGCTTTTTTAATTTTGCTAATTGATCATATTTATCGTCTTTTTGTACATTGGAATTATCATTTTGAGAATTAAAATTTTCAATATATTGCTTTATTTCTTCAGCATATTTATTGCATTTAGGTAATTCATAATATACAATGTTTTCATCTGATTGTCCATTAGTCATTCCTGCTTTTTTGGCAACTTCTCCAGCTATTGTAAATTGAATATACCCTCTTGCTAATTTTACTGGTTTGATTTGTACAGAAGTTATATTTTTTATAAGAATTGTTTTCTCGCCTTTAAAACCCATTGTTAATTTAGACAACAATCCAGGCCTACTAATAGTTAATGTACCTCCATCAATAGTAATTACTGCTTTTCCATTTTTGAATGGCGATGAAAATTCGTATTGTTTCATGTGCTTTTCCTTCTTTCCTATACTATTTTATTTAATATGAATTTATTAAATGCAATTATTATGAAATTTTATTATAATGTGCATTTTCAAATAAAATTCCCCTTTTGTTTACCACTTATTTAAATTATATATCAATTTAGAAATAAATGTCAAATTATTTTATTTTATAAATTACAATATAATAGGGGTGGTATAGTTGAAAAATATACAACGCTTCTATTATTACTTGAAAAAAAAAGAATGGTATGACAGATTTATAATTTTGTTAATAGAACGTTTAGAAAGGCACTAATTTTAGTGCTTTTCATATGGAATAGTAAAATATAAATGATTATAATATCCTTTACTTATTAATGAATTTAAAATAAAAATACTGTTTTAGAAAGGTAAAACTATAAAATTATTATATAATAACTAAAAAAGAGAGATACTCTTTTTTTAATAACGAAATTACATTTGATATAGATTATTTTAGTAAATAAGTGTATGTTGTGTCAGTACTAAATATTTTATCGTTGCTAATCGCCTTTTAAAAACTCTTTATTATTTTTGGCCATTTTCATCAAATTATCTAATTCTTTTTTTGTTAAATCTTCTCCTTCTTTCATGTATCCATTTTTTATAAGTAAGTTTTGTAAAACTTCTAATTCAATAATTTCTTTATTAACCGTGATATTGTTATCTAATAGATAATCGATAGATACATTAAAATATTGTGAAAATTTTTTTAAAGTCTCATTATCTGGTTGCCGTTCACCTCTTTCATACATACTTATAGAGCTTAAGGAAATTCCCATTTCACGCGCTAATTCTTTTTGTAATAATCCTTGATTTTCTCGAAGATTTTTAAGCTTTTTCCCATTCATAATGCGTAGCTCCTTTCATAAGAAATATAGCACAAAAAGTGCAAAAAAACATTGTAATTTACAAATAGTTAACTTTTTGTTGACAAAACACAAATCGTGCATTAATATAAAATTATTAACAGGAGGTAAAAATGGATGAATTAAAATATTTTCGTAAAAAAATAGGAAAAACACAAAAGCAAATGGCAATTGAGCTAAAAATTTCCCAATCGTTTTATGAAAAAATAGAAAGCGGTAAAAAAAAACCAAGTAGAAAATTTTTAGAAAAACTTAAGAAAAAATATCCATTTTTAGATATTAATATATTTTTAGAGTAAATAATAATTAAAATAATTAATTTTATAAAAACGTATAACATACAATACCCCACTAATGTATAAAACACTATATTTTATGAAATGCCGAGTTTGTCATACGTGAGTTTGGGCATTAAAAACTGTCATCTAACTTCCATCTTAAAGAAGAGTTTGTCAGTTCTCTTCAATTTATTTTAATTATTAAGGAGATTAACGATTATGTATAAAGAATTAAAAAAACAAATAAACGATAAGAAAATTCTTGAGGATCAAATTAAATTGTTAGAGGATAGGATAGAATATAAAATTCAAAAAGAGTTAGGATTACACTCTACCAATTATCAAGATATAAAACATAAAAATTTAAGACGCGATAAATTTACAGATACATTTGCAAAAATTGAAGAATTAAATAATGATATAAAAGTATTAAAAGGTGAGTTATATATTATAGATGAATTTTTAATGAAGATAGATAGAAAAATATCAACTATGAATGATTTAGAAAAAAATATATTTAGATGTAGATATATATGGGGTTTATCCATTAGAAAAACAGCAGAAAGACTTAATTATAGTGAACAGCACATTAAAAGAATTATAAAAAAAATGTTGCAAGAATAGACAATGCTTATTAAATTTAAATTTTTTAATAAAAATCAACAAGAGACTTTTAAGTGCCTACTGATATGATAAATTTAGTACAATGGAAAAATTAAAATTCCAAAAAATAAAAGTTTAGAAAAAACCAGTAAAAAGAGACTTTTATGAGATGTTTGTTATGATAAGCTTGCTATCATGAAAAAATTATATTGCAGGATGCAACTAGTTTAAAAAAGCAATTAATGTTTAGTAGGTAGTATACTGATGATATAAATTGTTATTTAGTTTGATTTATATCGTCAGTACAGTGCTTACAAGGCACTAAAGAGCATTAAATATGTTCTTTTGTTTTGGATTGATCCGCCGGGAAGGATTTTGGTTTTATCAACCGCAAAAGATAGGAGAAAGCAATATGAAAAAGGAACAATTAATATCATTCAATATTCAGCTATTTGCTGATAAAAAAAATAAAAGTATGGAACCTACTACCGTAAAAGTAGAAGATATTAAAGAGTTTCAAGAAATTAAATCTAAAAAATCAAAAGTATACTCTAGAGATGAGTTAAATAAAATTATTTCTATTGAACGTGAAAAAGTAAGGATGGAAATAAGCGAAAAATTTATTGATAGAGAAAAGATTACTAATGAAAAATATAAATGTGAATTAGAAAAAATAGAAAAAGAAAAAAATGAAATATCTTCTAAATTACATATTTATATATTAAAAGAATATGCTACAAGGATAGCTTCTGAAAAGGGATTAGATATATCTTTAATTAATATGTTTGATTATACAAAAGAAACTACTGATAGTATCAAAATAAAGCTAGATAACATTGATAATATTTTTAATAAGGCTGTGAATGAAAGAGTTAATATAAGATTACAGGAAATGACTAATCATATGAATATATTTATTTGTAATAAATGTAGTTAGTATTCGAATAATTTAAAAAATCTTATATAAAGTAATTAAATAAAGTTAGAAAATATTTTAAAATTGTCCATTTAGCTAATGAAAAAAAACAGTTATATTTAGAAAAATAAGAAAGGCAGTGAAAGAAAATGAATGAATTAAGAAATTTGATTCAATCTAAATTCAATGAGATACAAAATGTTGAGTGTATAGATTCCATTTCTGATGATATTATTGAAATTGGCAAAACTTATTTTAGCTATGAATTGCAAGAAGATAACATTGGCAGTGATATGGATAATAATTACACAATGAAGATTAGTATTACTGGAAAAATTATGAGAAAAAATGATTCTAAAGAAAATACACTAGAAATAATCGATTTAGCACTAGCTGAAATTAAAACAAAACTTAAAGATTTAAACTTTAAATATAGCTATAAAGATATTACTCTTGAAAATGGTATTCGCAAGATATTAGTTACTGGCGAAGCTAAATACAACGAAATAAATAATAAAAAATAAATGATTAAAAGGAGAAAAAAATATGGAACAAACAGTAGAATACTCTACATTTAATGGAGCAAAGCTTGAATTTGCTGAAACTGAAACAGGAGAAAGAACACAAATTAAAGGATTAATTACAATTCCAGATATTGGTGGAGAACCTAATGAAATTGATACCACAACATTAG
>CAOKBR010000013.1 GCA_948466735.1 uncultured Mycoplasmatota bacterium
CAATTCCTCTTCAATGACAAAACCATCATTAGAAGTAATCACGTACAACAAAGGTAACATTATTCTTTAATCTCGCTTTTCATATTATCAATAATGGATTCTAAATTTCTTGTTGTTTTTCCAGCACCTCTAGCAAATGTTTGACTTCCTCCTCCTTTACCGTCAGAGTACTTTGTTGCCATTTTAATCATATCTCCAGCGTGAGTTGTGACATTACTTCTAGCAAGATACTCTACTAAATCGTCACGATTAAGATTAACAAAGAAAATAAACCCTTTTCCAAGACGATTTAATAATTCGTCCGCTAATTCTTTTAAAAGTTCCATATCCATATTTTCTACTATTTGAAAAATACAATTCACACCATTAATTGGCTCAACACTTGCTAAATAGCTGTCCACGTTTTCTAAGGCTTTTTTTCGTTTTTCTAACACATAATCTTTCTCTAATTGTTTTACTTCTGATTGGATGTACTCTAATTCATTTCGATTAAAGATAATATCACAATAAGATGTTGGTTTACTATTATCAATTTCAACATCAAAGGTTAGACTAATTCCTTCACTTCTTGCTTGTTTAATCAGAGTTTTTGCTTTCATTAATTGCTTAACCATTTCATCGTTATAAGGTTTAATGGCTCTAAACAATGCTTCCATAATTTTATCCATGGTTACTGCTTCAATTCGGTAGACGTTACTTCCTTTAGATTCACAAGAAACAATTGCAAAAGCTTTAATATCACTAGTATTTTTTACATGAGTACCTCCACATAATTCAATAGAATCTCCAATTTGAACCACTCTTACTTTATCTTGATATTTCTCTTTAAATAAGGCTATTGCTCCTAAATTTATCGCTTTATCTTTATCCATTGTTTTAATTACTGTAGTAAGAGAGCGATTAATAATTTCATTTACTCTAGTTTCTACTGCTTGAAGAGTTTCTTCGCTAATTTTAAATGGATACGTAAAATCAAAACGTAAACGTTCTTCATTTACATCAGATCCTGCTTGTTTTACCTCATAATCAAGAACTTCTCTTAGGGCGTATTGTAATAAATGAACACTACTATGGTTTGCTTCAATATGTACACGTCTTTCTTTGTCTAATACTTCTTCACAATCATCTTTTAACTTAATTTTTCCGTCTAAGACTTTAACTTTGTGAATATTTTGTCCATTTGGTCCTTTAAATACATCCACTACTCGAGCTTTAAAATGTTTTCCAATTAACATTCCTGTATCATGAATTTGCCCTCCAGATGTTGCGTAAAAACACGTTTTCTTTAATACAACATAACCTTCTTTAGCAATTTCTTTTACGGATTTATCGTTTACAATTAATGATATTACATTGCTTTTTAAAGAATAAGTATCATATACGAAAAGAGAATCTTTCTTTAAGGATAATAGAGCTTCTTGTTGTACTCCCATCGAACTTACTTGTTTTCTATTTTTCTTGGCTAACTTTTTTTGTTCTTCCATACACTTATCAAATTCATCTTTTGAAACGCTATAGCCTGCTTCTAATAAATATTCTAAAGTAAGTTCAAAAGGAAAACCATAAGTATCATAAAGCTTAAAGGCATCCTTTCCTGAAATTTGTTTATTTTTAGCACTTTCCATCAATTCATAAAGACGACGTTCTCCAGCCATTAGGGTACTATAAAATAAGTTTTCTTCATCTAAAATCAAGGTTTTAATAACGGCTTGTTTTTCTTCTAATTCAGGGTATGCATCATGCATAATATCTACAACCGTATCTACTAATCGATACATAAATGGTTCAGTTAAGCCAAGTTTTTTTCCAAAACGAACACTGCGACGAAGAAGTCTTCTTAATACATATCCTCTACCAACGTTTTCAAAATGTGCTCCATCACTAAGGGCAAAAGTTAAGGCTTTCACATGATCTGCTATCACCTTAAAAGGCATACTAAAATCATATAAGGTATTAGATATTTCTTCTATCTTTTCAATAATCGGACGAAGTAAATCCGTATCAAAATTGCTATCTACATCTTGAAAAATTAAACACCATCTCTCAAGCCCAGCACCAGTGTCAATATTTTTATGAGGAAGTTCCTTATATTTTTCACGAGGTACTCCGCTTTTAGCATTATATTGACTAAAAACATTATTCCATATTTCAATATAACGTTCTTGTTCTTCATCTTTAGTAAACTTTAAAAATGCATCGCCATCTTTATCGTATTTTTCTCCACGATCATAGAAAATCTCACTATCTGGACCTGATGGCCCTTCCCCGATTTCCCAAAAGTTATCATCTAAACGAATTAAATGATCCTCGCTCATCCCCTCTTTTAACCATAAATCAAAGCTTTCTTGATCATGAGTATAAATCGTAACATATAATTTTTCTTTAGGAATAGCAAAATATTTTTCACTGGTCAATAATTCATAAGCATAGGAAATCGCTTCTTTTTTAAAATAATCACCGATTGAAAAATTTCCCATCATCTCAAAAAACGTTTGATGACGCTTTGTAACTCCTACATTTTCAATATCGTTTGTACGAATACATTTTTGGATATTCGTTAAACGTGGACTATTAGGAACTTCCCTACCATCAAAATATTTTTTTAAAGGGGCAACGCCAGCATTAATCCAAAGTAGGCTATCATCATCAACAGGAATTAATGATGCACTTGGTTCTATTTTATGACCTTTTTCTTCAAAGAAGGAAAGCCATGTTTTTCTAATTTCCTGATGGGTCATGTATTTCATCTTTATTTACCTCTTTTCTTATTATATCTTGAGCTTGTTCTTGTAGCTCTTCTAATGTCTTATCATTAATGATATCATAGTCGTAATCATGATAATTGTCTAATCCTGTCTCAGTTGCGTGTTTTTTCTCATTTAACGTTAATTCATTAGACTCTCCTCTTGTAATATGAACCTTTACTGCGGAAGGATAAATTTTGGAAATTTCTTTATATTCTAGGGCAAAACGTAAATCTGTAACAACGATAACATCAAAGAAGCGACTAAGTATTTCAATATCTTCAATTAAGCGATTAATCATATAAAAAGGCTTATTCATCTCTACTCGAATAATATCAGTTCCCAATTTTTGTAACAGTTCTCTTGGTTTAGTCTCTTCACTACCATCCCATCCAAAGTAGTCTTTGATTAAATGTTTTAAATAACTAGACACTTGCATAATGCAAACCTTTTTTCCGCTGTTTTCATATTCTTGTTTAATGTATTGTCCAAGAGTATCCTTTCCTTGTCTAGCCTTACCACCGATTAAATATAATTTCATCTATTATCCTCCTTTATAATAAAGAAAAGGCCTTAAATAGGAGCATCACACTATGTAACACGGTACCATCCTAATTTGACCTTTCTTTTGTTAACGACGTTTGCCGATGAAACAAAGAAAGTAGCTTTCTAATCAACGATTCGGTTAAGTTCCACCACATCTTAACTCTCTATATTTTCCATCATCAATTATACTTTTTCTTCCTTTATCGTTTCCTTTTATGACACATTAATCATAGCAAAAACTAACTCTTTTGGCAAGCACTTAAGAAGAATTTCCATACTTTTTGTATACAAGACAAAATTATTTTCTATCACCATAAAAATGACGTAATAAAAACTAAAAATGTGTGTTATACTATGTAAGTTTTTTATTCGTGAAACAAATGAACGACAAAAATTAAAATAATACCACTACAAATACCAAATAAGCTTGTCCTTTTATCTTTATCTTTAATTAAAGTTGGCATTAACTCAAAGAAACTAATATAAATTAACATTCCTAAAGTAATGGATAATAAACCACCCATAATCATAGAACTAGTGAATACTCCATGAAGAAAACAGGAAAATAATCCCCCTAGAAAAGTGGATAAAGCAAGTATTGAAATAATTCCTATAGTCCTTTTTTTCTTTTGATTTGCCCGATACAAAGTAGAAGCAATCACCATTCCTAAGGGAATATTATGTAAACCTACTCCGATGCTTACTAATACACCAGTGGAAAAATCCGCTAAAAGTGTTGAATAAATTGCCATTCCCTCAATAATATTATGAATAATTAAGGCAATACTAGAAACAAAACCAATATGAGATAAATGATCATCATCATCTTCTTTTCCTTCATGATCATGGTGATGTGGTACAAACACATCTAGTCCTTTTAATAAAGCAAAGCCAACGGCTACAAAAAGTAATACGTAATACCACTTATCATTAAATGCTTCAAATGCTTCAGGAATTAAATCGGTAATCATTAACATTATCATTACCCCAAAAGCTAGGGCAATAGAAAAAAGTACAAAGCGATCACTATTTTTAGATAAAAAGACAATCCCTGCTCCTAAAAGAAGAAATAGTCCTAATAATAAAGTAAATAGTAAACTATAGATTTCACCCATTATTATTCTATCCTTTCTATTTAATCAACACCCAAGTAATCACGATAATAGCTAACATAATACGGTACCACATAAATACTTGAAAGTCGTGTTTTTTTAAATATTTTAACAAAAAAGCAATACAAAGTAAACCAATAATGAAACTAGTGATAATTCCAAGAGCAAAAGTAATGATATTTGCACTAATTAAACTTAGTGTTTCTTCTTTTAATAATTGTAAAACGCTAGCTCCTAGAATAACTGGCGCTGATAAATAAAAGGAAAATTTTGCGGCATCTTCTCTTTTGATTTTTAAAATGCGTGATGCAGCAATGGTTGTTCCACTTCGACTAAACCCAGGAATTAAGGCAAATACTTGTGCACATCCTACTAAAAAGGCATCTTTCATTGTCATATCTATAATACTTTTTTCATTTTTTGACTTCTTATCTGCTAAATAAATGATAACACCCATAATTGCTAAGGCTAAAGCAATAATGACAAAATTTTGCCGAAATACATTTTCAATGGGATCTTCAAACAAAACACCAAAAATAGCAGCTGGGATGGTAGCAACTACAATATACCAAAGGAGTTTTCCTTCTTTATCTTTCACTCCTTTAGTAACACCTTTAATAAACATCTTCCAAAAATCATTAACAAAAAATAGAATAATTGCTAAAAGTGTTCCAAAGTGTAGTGCTAAATCAAAAGCTAGTGCCATGGATGGTTCCATCGCTTCTCCAATATGAAATAAATCTCTAAAAATAATTAAATGGGCACTACTAGAAATTGGTAAAAACTCAGCAATTCCTTGAATAACGCCTAAAATAATGGTTTCAATAAAGTTCATGCTACTCTCCTCCTAACTTATAGGCAACCCCTGCACCTAAAATAAACAAAATGATTCCAATAATCACTTCAATAATCGATGGTACCAAATGAAATAACGGTGTAGCAATCGCTATTGCACTAGCCAAGATAAATCCCAAAATTCCATAATAAGTGGGCACTTCAAACTTTTTAAATAGGAACTCTAATAATTTAGCAATTAATAAAATACCAATGATAATTCCAACACCAAAGGGAACTAATACTTTAATTGACTGCATCATCAAAGCTTTATCAGTTAAATTGCTAATCGATGAAATGATGGGGTGATAGTATCCTAGTAGCATCAACATGAAAGAACCAGATATTCCAGGGATTACCATAGTCGCTGCTGCAATAATACCAATGACAAATAACATTAGATAAGACCCTAGTGTTAATGTTGATAAATCTACACTAGTTCCATCTTGTTTTAATAAAGATAGTAAAATAACAATAGCAAACCCAATTATGGTAAAGATAAAGTATAATGGCTTTTTCTTTTCTTTTTTTGTTTTTTTCACTAAAAGTGGAATTCCCCCTAAAATTAAACCGAGAAAAAATAATGTTGTTGCTAAAGGGAAATGCTCTAGCGTGTAATTAATTAAATGACTAAGTAAAAGAATGGATAAAATTCCTCCAATACCAATGGGTAATAAGAATAAAATATTTTCTTTTAACTTGGAAAACAAATGACTAATTGCACCAATTAATTGTTCATAAATTCCAAGGGTTATGGCTAGTGTTCCCCCACTTACCCCTGGAATAATATTAGCAACACCAATAAGAAATCCTTTTAACATCAATTTTATATTTTTAATCATCACTTTTGCTCCTTTCAAGCAATATTCTTCTATATTATAACAATTATTTTTTTAAAACCAAAGATAAAACTTACGAAAAGTGATTGATTTGACAGATTTTGTCTAAAACGAAAAAACTTTCCCTTATTCAATTTATTCGATAAAAAGAAAGTTTTTCCTTATATTTTATTTTCCGTCTAGTGCGTCAATAATATTAGGTAGCATTTGTTTTTTTCTTGATACACATCCATCTAAGTAATATCCTTGATGAATTTCTTTAATGTTATATCCTTGTTCTAATATATCAGAACCCTTACTGCTATATAGTACGTAAGATCCATTTTTAATGATATCAGTAAAGTATAAGAATACAACATAATAATCGTTTTGTTCAGCGACTTTATCTAATAAAGTTACATATTCGCTAATTTCTTTTTGAATTTCTTCAAAATCTAAAGTAATCGCTTGGCCAATGCAAATGTTTTTCTCTTTTATTTTAAAGATTTTAAAGTCTCCATATAAAATTTCTTCTTTGGTTTTTCCTTTTAGACTAGTACCTGCTTTAATTAACTCAAAACCATAGTACTCTAGATCAACTTCTGCTATTTTGGCTAGGGCAGCTCCTGCAATTTTATCATATTCTGTTGTCGTAGGTGATTTAAAAATTAGTGTATCGGATAAAATCCCTGATAGCATTAATCCAGCAACTTCTTTCGGAATTTTAACTCCTGCTTCTTGGTATAGTTGATAAATAATGGTATTACTACTTCCTACAATCATCCCACGGAAATTAATTGGAGATGATGTGGTAATACTTCCAATACTATGGTGATCAATTACTTCAAGAATTTCTGCTTCATCAATTCCATCAGCACTTTGAGCACACTCATTATGATCAACTAAAATAACTTGTTTTTTCTTCTTATCGTTTAAATCAGTTAATTTTAATAATCCTAAACAAATTCCTTTTTTATCTAAAATAGGATAATTCGTGTGTTTTAATTTATTATTTGTTTCAATAAAGTCATCAACGTAATCATTTTCTTCAAATGTTACCGCTTCACGTCTTACAATCATAGTCTCAATGTAATTGGCAAATGAAATTTTCTTTACTGTATGCAATGTATCCATTAAGGATTGGATAATATTAACTTCATTTTTCTTTGCTAAATCAATTAGTTCTTGATCTAAGGGCTTATCTCCAGTAACAACTAACATTTTAATCTTACTTTTAATCGCATATTCGATAATATCATTTCGATTTCCTACTAAAAGAATGGTATCATTAGGAAAGATAACTTCATTTAAAATGGTTTTACTATCATAAGATGCAATTAATAAGTCTCCTTCTATTTCTTCATCAATTTTTACTAATTCTTTTCCTTCTAATGTTGTTAAAATATTAGTGTAAGAAGAACAAATTCTTTTTACATTTCCCCCGATTAACTCACGAGCTAAGTCTTTTAAAGTCACTAAGCCCATAAATGTTTTATCATCGTTTACTATTGGAATTCCTGTTAGTGATTGTTCTGTTAAATATTGAACAGCATCAGCAATTGATTTATGGCGATGTAAGAAACTTCCTTTATGGTAGTTAACATCTTTTAGTTGCAATTTTACATCATTTAAATATTCTGGTTCTTTTACACCAAAATACGATAAGGCAAACTTTGTCTCATCGTTTGCATGACCTAACATCATCGGTTTTGTTTTTTGACCCAAAGCATTTTTTAAATAAGATAAGCTAATTGCAGCTGTTACTGAGTCTGTATCTGGTTTCTTATGTCCAAAGATATATATCATAAATTTCACCTCGTTTTGCCACTATAGTATAGCACAAAATTCCAAATTGAATCAATGTTTTTTCTAATTTATTCACTACATCAATTACTCTTGTTGATTATTTTTGAAAATACACAAATAATGTGCATTAATTCACTCTTTTTAACCTTTATTCTGTTCCCAAAAGTAGACGAATGGTACTCCCCTTTGCAATTCTTTCATTAGCTTGTGGACTTTGTTCAATTACTTTAGTTCCAACACCAGAATACTCTACTTCAAAATCACTTAAAGCTTTAGTAGCTTCTTTCACATCCATTCCCAACACATTAGGCACTTCAACATAAACCTCATCATTCCATTGATAATCTTTCTCAATTCCCCCTTCTTGTTTTTCTATTCCTAGTGCTTCAATAATATCTAATAAAATACGTCTAGCAATAGGAGTTGTGGTATAGCTTGATAATAAAGCAGTATTTTTAGGATTATCAATAGCAATATATAAAATAGCCTCAGGATTATTTGATGGAACAATACCAACGAAAGACATAATGTAATTATTAACAAGGTAGTGCCCATTTTCTACCTTTTGAGCAGTTCCCGTTTTTCCGCCGATTCGGTATCCATCAATGTATGCTGCTTTTCCTCCCCCTTTAGCTACAACACTTTCTAAGGCATAACGCATTGTCTCACTTGTTTTTTCACTAATGGTTTTTCTCACTAATTCTTTATCAAAAGTTTTTACAATACTATTTGTCTCTGGTTCTAAGACATTTTTAACGACAAATGGCTTATATAAATTTCCCCCATTAAGTACTGCGGAAATAGCTGCTACTTGCTGAATTGGGGTTACACTTACACCTTGACCAAAGGCTGTTGTTGCAAGTTCTACTGGACCTACTTTTTCTAATGGAAAAATAATTCCTGTTCCTTCACCATTTAAATCAATTCCTGTTTTATTTCCAAATCCAAATAAATCAAGATAGGAAAAAAGCTTTTCCTTTCCTAGAAGTTGACCCATTTTAACGAATCCTGGGTTACAGGAATTTTCTAGTACTTGCAAGAATGTTTGATGTCCATGTCCCCCTGCTTTCCAACATTTAATTCTAGCATTTTCTACTTGAACAGAACCTGCATCATCAAAGGTGTCATTAAATAAATCAATTAAACCTTCTTCAATGGTTGCCGCCGTTGTAATAATTTTAAAAGTTGATCCAGGTTCGTAAGATGCCCATATAGGAAGATTTCTTGACAATTGTTCCATTGTATAATTTTGATAATTGTTTGGATCATAATTAGGACGTGAACTCATGCCTAAAATTTCTCCATTATTCGGATCAATTACTACCGCTAAAGCCATATCTGGTTTAAACATATCAACAACATTATCTAACTCTCGCTCTAGAGACATTTGAATTTTATAATCAATCGTTAACTGTAAATTCATCCCATCTTGTGGCTTTAAATAAACATCTGATAAATTCAATTGATTTCCTTTAGCATCCGCAAAATATTTAATGGCTCCTGCTTCTCCTGTTAAGTATTCATCATATTGTAATTCTAACCCAGCTAGACCTTGATTATCAATTCCAACGTATCCTAAAACATGAGACAGGCTATTTCCATAAGGATAATAACGTTTCGCTTCTTTTACTAAATAGACTCCAGGTAAATTAAGTTGCTCTATTTTATCAGCAATTTCATAAGATAAGCGTCTACCTTCTGGATGAACTCTTTCAATGGATGTCTTCTTGGTCACATGCTTATCCATTTCTTCTTTACTAACGCCTAAAATCTCGGCTAATTTAATAGACGTTTGTTCCTTATCTATAATTTGATTAGGAATTAACACTAAGCTAGTAGTAGTTAAATTATCTGCTAAAATAACACCATTTCGATCTAAAATTAGCCCACGATTTGCTTCAATTGGTAAATCACGACTCCATAAATCACTAGCAAGAGTCGATAAACGCTTATAATCAACTAACTGAATATAAAACACTTTAAAAATAATTAAGAAAAACAATAGAAAAATAATAATCATTACAATCTTCATTCTAGCATCAATTTTCTTAGTAAACATTTGCCACCTCTAGTAGAGTATATGAAGATTAAAAAATACTAATTCATTAAAATTTCCTGTTTTTAATGATACTTGTTATTCGTTAATTTACTTCCCAAATGAGAAATAATCAGGTATTAATTTTTTCTTTAATAATATCACTTTTTGACATAGAATAAAATCTTATCGTAATTATTCATATACACCATTTTCTTTTCTAGGAAATTTATAACATTATTCTTAAAAAAATGACAAACGATATAATCCTACTTAAAAATCATTATACCCTTATTTCTATGATTATAGCTATTTTCTATTTTCTTTTTGTAGTACCTTTTTAATGAGTGAAATTTCTTCTTTAACATCTGCTACTTGTTCTTGATATACTTTATTAGAATATCCCTCATCAATATCATTCCTTAACGGCTCTTCGTGAAGACTGGCTAAATATATTTTCATATTTTCTAAAGTACCTACTAAACCATTATTTTCAACATCCAAACAAAAAACTTGATTTTCGTCTTCCTTTTCATTAGCAAAATTTTCACTTAATCGTTCCATAATAATTTTTGCTAACGCCTTATGTCCATCAGTTGTTAACCCATTTTTATTTAAGGCATATAGACTAGCATCTTCTAAATCTTCTGTAGTAATACATAAAATTTGATATTTCTTACATAACGCTTTTAATTTTTCATTATACTGATTAATTCCATCAATTAAAATTTCATTTTGTAAACTTCTTAATTCTCTAGGAACGAAAATAGAAGTAGCAACAATTTTACTATTGGCATTCACCGCTAAAATATTTTTAAAATTTTCTTCTATTTTTTCCATGACTTGATCGATTTCTTCACCATCAATAACCTTATTTACCGTATACATATATTTCATAGATAAATTTCCATTACTATCATATTGTTCTAAGTCATATAGCCCATGATGAATATTAGAAAACCAATCGTTTTGTCCAGAGTTATAAAGAATAATAGGCTGATTACTAGTGGCAAGTAGTTCTGTTAAATGATACTTTTCTAAGGTCTTATCTATTTTTGCTAACTCTAAATGGGATAGTCCTTTTAAGATTGACGGATAATCTTCTATCCAATCTTGTTCACTTGCTACTTTATTTAACGCAACAATTTCTCCAATGGTTAAGTTTTGTAATAAGTACTGATCAACATAATTGGTGTCATTAAATCTAGTAGAAGATAAGTTGATATTATTGACTTTCATCTTTGTATCACTTGAAATAGTATTAGCAATATAATCAGGAAAACTAGTAGTAGCAAATATTCCTTTGGTATTTAATCCTTTCTCATCATTTAAAGTCACAATCGTTAATTCATTTTGATATTGTTCTTTAAATATATTGATACAATCTTTAGTAATCTTAACCTTTCCTAATGCTGTTGTCATACTAATAGCAAAACTGGTAAGTGATATTGTCGCTATAGAAATAGCCATAGTAGTTGTTAAAAAAAAGAAGGTCTCTTTATCTTTAGTTTTCATTTATTATTCTCTCCTTTGAGGTGTTTCTTTTTTTAGTGCTTTCAAAGTATAACACGCTAAAAGTGAAAAGTCAAATAATTTTAATCACACTACTATAGCCCTACTGCTCCCATTAAAATCATTTCATTCTTCTTCGCTTTTATCACTCCTCAATTTTATTATTGTCCACTACTTTTCTAATCTACATGAAAAGGTTTAAAATTTTATTTTAAAACAAGAAAAAGAATGGAAATTTCTTCTCATTCTTATCATACTAATTTACCTATAATGGCAAGATAATAAATTATATAATATTAGTCAGTAATAGTAATACTTCCATAAGTTCCTGTTACAAAGGACTCTCCTATAGAATATCCCTCGATTACATATGTCCAATCAAAACTTCTTCCTGTTTTATTACTAATTTGTTTTAAGGGATTACCTAAAAGTGGAAATGCATCTATAGTCGTTACATTCTTAGGAATCACTAAATTTTCTATTTGATTATACATTAAGGCTCCCTCAGCAATCACCTCTAGACTATCAGGAAGAACCACTTCTTTGATTCCCAAACTAGAAAGAGAATAAGCACCTAATCTTTTCACACCATTTTTTACTGTAATACGAGATAATCCTGTATCGTTAAAACAAAGTTCAACACCTGCCCCACAAATACCTTCATTTTTTTCCGCTAAACCTTTTCCGATTGTTATATTTATTAAGTTAGGGTTATTTCTAAAAACCCCTGGTTCCAACGTGGTTAAACTATGAGGCAATTCAATAGATATGAATGAATTATGAGAAAAAGCTTCCGCACGAATTGCCGTTAACCCTTCATTAAATATAACGTTAGTTAATTGATTACTAGCAAAGGCATATAATATCCTATCTCCGTTAAACTTTCTCCTAAAACAACATTTTCTAACTGGTTTCCATTAAAAGCACTATCACCAATGGTGGTTACTTGGTTAGGAATGATAATTTCTTTTAGCTTATTTCCTTTAAATGCATCATTATGTATGGTAATTAGACTATCGGGAAGACTTATACTTGTTAATCCTAAATTTAGAAAGGAATTTGTAGGGATATAAGTTGTTCCTTCCTTTACTGTAATATGCGATATTTCTTTGTTGACTATTCCACTACTCCATGCAGTACTTGATTCTATCACACTCTTTCCTACTGCTATTTCATCTAAAGATGGATTATTAAAAAAGACTTGTGATCCAATGGTTGTTACACTATTGGGAATATCAATACTGCTTAGTTGATTATCATAAAAAGCTCCATCTTCAATCGTTGTTAAACCCTCATGAAACACTACTTGAGTTAATTGATTTTCCAAAAAAGCATAGGCTTTAACGGTTTGCAATTTTTCAGGTAAAATAACACTAGTTAAACCTTTTTGTAAAAAAGCATTTTCTCCAATCGTTGTTACTTCTACTCCCCTAATGGTATCAGGAATGAATACATCAGAGCTACATTCTTCTCTTGTTTGCTCTATTCCATTTTCATCAAAATATGTTGTTGTATACGAGGTAATCGTTCCTGTTTTATCATCAAAATCAAAACAAAGTTCACTAGTTGGTTTAGGCGCTTCAATTTGTTTAGCATACACATTAATTTTTATTATTCTTTATTTAGTATACCATAAATTTTACTAAAATGTATAATTGTTAGCTAATTTGATTTTTAAATAAAAAAGGAAAGAAATAGTTAACTTCTTTTGTACCTTTAGCAATTCATTAACCAATTGCTAATTTTGTTCATTTTTCTTCTCTATCTTTGCCTCTAACTGTAAAATAATTTCCATTCCATCAGTAAGTGGTGTTCCCTCTAAAATATTTTGGCTTACTACATATCCATTTCCATTAATTTGATAAGGAATTTTCATTAAATTAAAGTATGTACATACTCTTTTTTTAGACCAAGAATACATATTTGGCATTGTATACATATTACCATTTGTCACCAAGTACACTTCACTTCCTTCAGATAGCGAAGTTCCCTCTAGTGGATATTGACGAATCACTTTATCTCCGTTTCCAATAATTAATGGAGTTAATCCTAAATTTGCTACTTCATTTTTTGCTTGTTCTACATCTAAGTTCACATATTTATTTATCTTTTGTACCTTAATTTCTTGATTTACCATTTCCAAATCTGTTCCTAAATACTTGCTTACATTTTGTACCACATCTTTTACTGCCGTAGTAATCGGTTTAGCACTTCCCTCATCTGGTCTTTTTAGGGAAGTATAAATGATAATTTCAGGATCTTTTCCTGGATAAATTCCTGCAAATGAAGAAATAATTTGATTAGCACCCCATAAATAACCTCCCCCATTTTCATCAGCTATTTGAGCTGTTCCTGTTTTTCCAATTAAATCATACCCATCTATACGATAACCTGAACCAGTATTTCCTTGTTCATTTACTGTATCATCCATTAATTCTAAAATCTTATTTACCGTATCAGTAGATGCTACTTGGGCTATTTCTTTTCGTTTTCCTTCTTCAAGTACTTTTCCTGTTTTTTGATCAATGATTTTACTAACTAAATAAGGCTTTAATAACATTCCATCATTGGTAAGCGGCGTTAGCGCTTGAATATTTTGCATCGGTGTAGTAGTAATTCCTTGTCCAAAACCAGCGTTATAAATTTCTGTTTCATATTTAAAATTAATTTTTCCTGTTGATTCCTTTGGAAGCGTAATTCCTGTTTTTGCTCCAAAACCTAACTTTTTAAAATATTTCCATAACATGGATGATGTCAGTCCATTATTTAATAAGTTAACTACCCCCACATTACTTGAGTATTTAAAACCTTGATCGTAGCTAATATAACCCCATCCATTACGATTCCAATCCCCAATTTCCGTTCCGTCACTAGCAACAAAAGTACCTGATTTAAACGTTTTATCTCCTTGATATACCCCATTTTCCATGGCAGCCATATAGGTAAATATCTTCATGGTAGAACCTGGTTCATAAGGAACAGATACATTGATATCTAAATAATTCGTTAAGTTTCTAATATTAGGATCAAATGAAGGTGTTGTGGTACTTCCTAAAATAGCACCTGTTTTTGCATCGGCCACCACCATGGTTAACCATTCAAAATGATAATTACTAGCACTTGTTTTTAAAGCTTGTTCTAAGAAAAATTGGATATTGCTATCAATGGTTAAATAAATATCCTTTCCGTCTATCGCCGGTTGGGTCATTTCTTTGGTGTTTGCAATTTTATATCCTCGTAAATCTTTTTGATACGTAATAAACCCATCAGTACCTGATAAAATATCATCGTAATACGCTTCTAATCCAAGTTCCCCTTTCATCACTCCATTTTCATCCGTTTTTGCATACCCCAAAATATAGGACAAAAAGTCTCCCTTTGGATAATATCTTTTCTGTGTTTCCATAAAATCGATTCCTGGAAGATTCAAATCAAGAATTTTATCTTTTACTAACTCGGTTAATCCTTTTCCATTACTACCAAATTCTGTTTGATAAATCCCTTCTTTTGATAAGTATGTCATTAATTGATCATAGGGAATATTTAAAATAGGAGATAATAACTCGGCTGTTTTTTCTTTTTCTACTACATGCTTTGGACTATCTATATTTTCAGTTCTTTTTGGATCAAGATAGGCAATAATTGTGTATGAGGATACATTTTGCGCTAAAACTTCTCCATTACAATCATAAATCGTTCCCCTTTTAGCAGGAATTACTTCTGTCTTAGTCGTTCTTTTACTTGCTAAATTTGCTAAATTTACATCATCAATCGTATCAAAAAGTGCTAACTGACTTAACCTTAAAGCCATAATCACAAACAAAAAAAGAGCAAAAACAACAGCAAATTTACTAATTTTAATCGTGTTTCTAGCTTCTTTTTTCTTCTTTTTCATGCTTATTCTCCTATAATTACTTTGATTCTATCATTATTATAACTCAATCCATTCTCTTTAGCAATCTCTTGAATTTTATCAAGGCTTGCTAATTCGTCAATTTTCATCGTTAAACTTTCATTTTTTTTCTGTTGAGAGGATATTTGTTTTTTTTGTCGTTCTACTTCAAAATTAATTTTCGATAAAGTTGCTTTAGAAAAGACAATAATTATGGGAGAGGATATTACTAATAAAATGGTAAAAGCATAAACAATTTTCTCTAAACGCGTAAACTTCCATTTTCTTTTTATTTTTTTCAAAACCAATCTTCTCCTTATTTAATTTTTTGAATAACTCTTAATTTTGAACTTCTAGCGCGTGGGTTTCTTTCTAATTCTTCACTTGATGGAGATATTGCTTTGGTAGTAATTAATCTATAGTTAGGTAAGTATTCTTTTGGTATATTAGGTAGACCTTTTACTTTATCATCCACCTCGCTTACTTCCCTAAATCGTTTTTTAATGATTTTATCTTCTAAGGAATGAAAGGTAATTACTGCTAAAACTCCGTTAACATCTAATAAATCTAATGCTTGATTGATACTATCTTCTAGTATCTCTAATTCATGATTTACTTCAATACGAATCGCTTGAAAAATTTGTCTTGCTGGATGTTTTTCTATTCTTGCTTTAACAGGTACACCTGATTTAATGATTTCTACTAATTCTAGTGTCGTTTCAATTGGTTTTTTCTCTCGATAAGCAACAATTTTACTTGCAATATTTCTTGCAAATTTATCTTCACCATATTGATAAAAAATTCTTGTTAAATTCTCTTTTGAGTAAGTGTTAACTAATTCATACGCACTAAATGAATCATCTTGATTCATCCGCATATCAAGTTTGGCATCTTGGTGATAACTAAACCCTCTAGTCTTATCATCTAACTGAGGGCTAGATACACCAAGGTCAAAAAGAATAGCATCAACTTTTACTATCTTTTCTTCGTTTAATCTTTTCTTCATATTAGAAAAGTTATCATGAATAATCGTATAATTACTTCCGATTTTAGCTAGGCGCTCATTACTATAACGAATCGCTTCACTATCCTGATCAAAGGCGAATAAATGTCCCCTTTTTATTCTTTTTAATATTTCACTACTATGACCAGCGTAACCTAAGGTAGCATCCACCACTATGCTATCACTTTTTAAATTTAAAGATTCAATTGACTCTTTCAGTAATACACTAATATGTTTATTTTCCATAGCTTTCCCCTTCATCGAATAAATGCTCACTAATTTCTAAAATTTTATCTTCTTGTTTAGTAATACTATTGTTCCATGAGGTTTTATCCCATAGTTCTAAGTGATCCATTACTCCTAATATCATAACATCTTCTTTAAAATTTGCATACTCTATTAAAAAAGAAGGGATCAACATTCTTCCTTGTTTATCTAGTTCAATCGTGATGGCACTAGATAAGAAGAAACGCATAAATAAGCGAACATCTTGTTTGGTAAATGCAAGAGAATTTAATTTGCTAATAAAATGTTCAAAATCTTTTTCTTGATAAAGGTACAAGCACTTATCGATTCCTTTCGTTAAGATCAAACGTTCAGGCAATTTTTCTCGATATTTGCTTGGAATAATTATTCGACCCTTGTCATCTAAATGATGTTCATATAATCCCATTAGCATATTAATCCCCCACTTTTTACCACATTCAACCACTACGTTTACATCATACAATATTTATCCTTATTTGTAAAGGGGCAAAAGAGTGAATCATTTATTAATGACCACTACAACTCTACCTTTGTTATTGGAATATGAAATGTTGTAATCGTAAATTCTTCCTTGATTAAACAAATACCACGCATTAGTAGAATCAGCGAGAAATACATTCATTGTCCATTTGATGATAATGCCAATGGTTGATTCGATAATCCTCCTTGAACTCCTAAAGTAATGGTTGCACTTGATGTAGAATTGTTTTCAAAGTATATTCCCATTTTTACCAATTAAACTTTCCTTTGGTAAATCTACTCCTGTTTCCTCTATGTATCCGAAAGTTACTCCATCAGGAAGATTTCCTATATAATAAGGTAGAAACTTTTCTTCGATGGCATTTAAATTTTCTAAAGTCACTGTAAAAGTTTGTTTCCCTCCAGCAGCTAATGTTAACTTATTTGTAGCAGTTCCATATACCTTTATTGTTCCTACTTTGATTTTTATTGCTGATTTATTTATTTGATTTGTTGTAAATAAAGCATAAGAATGATACTGTAATATGATTCTTATTAAAATAGCGCCTCATATTTCTTTTTTTCTCGTTTTTATTACTCTCTAAAATTATTATTTTCTACTACTTTTCTTATCTACATGAAAAGGTTACACTTTTTATTCTTGGAGCAATAAAAAGAATGGGAATTTCATCTCACTCTTTACTTTCAAGAAATTTTATTTTCATTTGTAAACCTAATTTTTCTTTTAAAAATCTTGATTATTTTGAATAGCTTCTACCGTAATTTTTCCATGAAAATGCTTTCCTGATACTTCATTTCCTGCAGTAGATGCAATCCATAATCTAAGTTCATACGTATTTTTACCATTAACTGCTAGAGTTCCTTCATCAATAACATAATTACTATCATTATTTAAAGGTAAGCTACTTCCTGCAGTAGAATTTTTTACAATTTGATAACGAAGCTTAGCAAAATCTAACTTTTTATCACTGCAGCCGTCTGTTGTAATAGCTTGTGTATCCTCAACTATGCGAATGCGATATTTCATTGGTAAACTACCTGTATTTTCCAAAGTAAACTTATATGGTGTATTGGTTAAACCTGTAGCATCGCTAACAGGAGCAGCGTTATCTAGTGATATTCCAGCAGAAGTTGACTCATCTAATTTTAAACGCAAATCCCCTGTTTCAATCACATTTTTCTTCTGTCCAATACCTAAATAGGTAAATGCTGCATAGGTTGCCCCAATTAACGCAATCACCGCTAATAAAATCATTAATGTTGTAATAAGTACTCTTCTTTTATTTGATTTTTCATTCATCTTTTTTCACCTCTATTTCCTAATTATTGTTGTGACCCATCGATAACGACTTTTCCATGGTAATGTTTACCTAATACGCTATTTGTTGCATTTGAGGCTATCCACATTCTTAATTGAATGGTTTTTGAAGCTCCTGCTGCTAAAGTACCGCTATTAATTAAATAACTAGATGATGATTTTGTTGATAATACTACAGGAGTTCCACCATCAATGCTATATTTAATATACGCTTTATCTAATTGATTACTACTACACTTGTCATTAGTAATTGCTGTCGTATCATCTTGTATTTTAATTGTATAATTAACAGGAAGTGTACCTGTATTTGTAATTTTAAATTTATAAGGAGTACTTGCTTGTCCTGTTGCATCAGCAACTGGATAGGCACTAGCCAAATTGATTGTATTTCCTAACCCACTTGAAGTATCATCGTAAGTAATTGCTAATGTTCCTACTTGAATTGTATTATATCCACTAGAACGATTTACAGAAGTAAACACTGCATATGCACTACCTAATATTACAATCATTACTGCAAATACTGCTAAAGCAGTAATGGTCATTTCTTTTTTTAAAAATCTTGTTAATTTTACATTCCATGAGATATGTTGACCATTATCTTGTACTGGTTGATACTTTTTTCTACGGTTCCATGCTCCCATTTCTACTCACCATACCTTTTCTATTATTCATTATATCAAACCAAATTAGATAAGTAAATAGCGCTTTTTATCTTTTTTATAAAGAGATTTTTTCTATTATTCGTAATCATTATGAAAAAACAAATAAATATTTATACAAATTCGATAAAGTTTATCTTCTATTTTGATAAACTTTAAAATTTTGACACTTTTCTAATTCGTTTAAGGTAGAGTGATATTCTAATAAAGCATCTTTATCCATCGATAAAATACAGCTATCTATTACTTGATTGGTGTATGCGATATACCAATTATCTCCTGTTACTACCTTAACATCACTTGGCAAATTTATCTCCTCAAATGGTTTTTTATTTAGGTAAGAAAAAATAGCTTTTAATTGATTTAGTTTAAAAGATAACATATCATTTAGACCATAATATACCTGAATTTTGCTTCTTGATCTAACATACATAGCATCCACATCTTTCTTTTTAATATCATCTATTGTTTTTGGTGGCATATTAGTGGATGATGCTAAACAAATTAAAGGATAACTATCATAATCCGTAGTAAAATAGTTCTTCTTTGTTGATTCTTTTAAATTCGGCGTAACTTCTACAAATTGAAGCCAATTTTTACTTTCATGATCCATAGGATAATCGCTAATCTTCCTTTTTATCTCTTCACTTACATTATCTTTTATATCTTGAAAAATAAAACTTTTCGTTATAAAACAATAATCAATCTTATCTTTTTCTAACATATTTTGATTAGACTTTTGAATAAGTTCTCTACTAACGTGATACATTGCGGAAATTAAATTTTCTTTTTCTAATGGATTTTTATTTGTATATCCTAAACCATTGTAATCATATATTGTTTTTAATTGATTAAAATAAATAGCATTTCCATTTCTAAAACCAGATACTCTAGCAATTAAGTCACCGTTTATTGTAAATTTTAAGACAAACCCATTCTGATTTAGAGCACAATAATGAAGAAAATCGTGGTCATCTCCATCTATTTTAAAACAAGAATTCGTATCAATTCCTGATGTTAATATATTAATATCCAACGCATCATACATCTGATAAACATAATTTTCATATGTTCCTTGAATATAAGGAACACTTGATTTGTTTTTAAAACGCATAAGGCAGGCAAGATCCACTGCTTCTTTTACAATGCTTTTTTCATTTTTCTTCGTAAATTCTAACCTCGTACATAATTTTTGTAAAACTTCATCAGTTAAGATAAATAATTCACGGCTAGTGGCAACTTGCGCTATTTTTTGAAAATAATATATCGATTTAAACGTAGTAGGATTAACATTTATTTTTTTTGCTAGAAAAACAATATTTTCTAAATGTTTGATCGTGTTTACTATTTTTTCATGACTAAACTCATGTTCTTCTAGCATTGTAGCAAGGTCGATGGAGACCTTATCTTTACTTATCATTAAAAATAGAATAAGACCTTGATCCACTAATATTTTCTCTAAAAGTAATCTCATATCCTCCTGTTTTAAATAATCAACCCTCATCATGGATAAAAAACCAACATCAATTAAGTCTTGAAAAGTAAAATGATTAAGGAATAAAGATAAGTTAAATTCATAATTTTGATCATTAAATGGGATAAACTCTTCTAAATTAGAAATTAGTTCTTCTTCTTTTTCTAAATCTACATCCCAATTTTCAATGAATTTCATTAATTCCTTTCTTACTTTTTTGTTGTAAATTTCTATCTTTTCATACTTTTTAAATAAAGCTTCCTCCGTTTTGCTATAAGTTTTACCAACATAGCTATAGCATTTTTCATTTTGATTATAATAAATAAACGGATGATACTTTTCTATTTCTATTGAATCATATAAAATATAGTTTTGATTTAGACGGCGAATTATTTTTTGAACTTTTAAATAAGTAAGATATTCTTGATAAAATGCTAATGAAGTTACTGATGATTTTCTAGAATAGATGAATTCTTCAATTACTGACTTTACGGTATCTTTATCTATTTCTCGATCGATATTTTCTTCTAGACGATGAATAAGATCCATTACGTCTTTATCTTTAGCCTCGTATCTTTCTTTTAACTTCTTTATTTTTAACTTTTCTTTTATTTTATGAACAACTAATCCTTTTTTATTAATCGTAAAATATGGCCTCATCCAAAATAAATATGTTTCTAACTTTTCTTTAATGTACCCCTCTTTTATAATCGCTAAATATTTATTGACAAATTTTGCTATTTTATTTCTTGCTTGAATAAGTAATTCTTTATTTTGGTCTTTAAAATATCGATGATAGCTTCTAACTTCTTGTTCGAATATTAAATAATCTTCTTTTAATGCTTCCTTCATTTCTTTTATATAAAGTGACTTTGAAAGAATATTTTCAATCGGTTCATCTTGATTTAACTCACTACAAAGGCTTCCTAATACATTTTTATAACGATTTTGCTGTTCAATTCTTAAATTATTCCATTCTTGTTCAATAAACACACGAAAAATAGACTCAAAATCTTTTAAATTTATTTGATGATGCAATAATTTGTTAAAAATATTTTTAATGATAACCGAATCTTTTGAATCTTTTTCTACTTTAAAATAGGTATTAAGGTAAAAGGTGAAAATTTCATCATCCATTAAATAACTCAAAGGTAAGTAGCGAAGAGCATTCAAAGAAAAAGGATAATTATTTTTAATAAGATATGAAAATATTTCTTTATCTTTTAACAATTCTAATGAGACATATTGAAAACTATTGATATCGTGCTTTATAGAAATTTGTACTACTTTTATATTTGATTTTATTAAACTAGGTGTAGATTCTCTTATCGTATAATCAGTATAATCTAATAATGTTAGTAATCCTTCTTGTTCTTCCTTGGTGAATTTAGAAAATGGTATTTCATCAAAAGAAGAGGATTTTATTAAAATAGAGTTTTGAGCAAGGGCATAAATTTCTTTTAACACCAAAGGAGAAGCACTAGTGATTACATATTGCTGATTAATGGCTTCTTCAATTAATATTTCTTCCATTGTTATATCAATAACTGGAAATTTTACAATATTTTCAATATTTTCCCTAATTGATGAAATTTTCATCGTATCACCTATTCCCCTTTTATGTGGGTAATTATACCATATTTTATCTAAAATTTCAAGAAATAAATGAAAAAGGATGAGAATCTACTCATCCATAAAGAATAAACTTTAAAGGGTTATCTTTTATGATTTTCTTGTTCTTTTATCACTTTTTGAATACAACTTCTCTATGATAAAGCAAATATTTTTCTCGTCCTTTAGTAGGAAGCATTTTAATCTTTTTACCACTAAATATATCTAGTCGTTTTTGATTCATTGGTGAAATCCATGGCGAAACAAGCATAGTTCCATCGCTTTCAAATGATATAAATCCTCTATCAAATAATTTATCATAAGTAGGCGTTAACATGAAACCGTTTTTAGGATCAGTTTTTTCAAAATTGTTAGACACATTCCATGGCTTAATATGTGATGCAATTAAAAGTCGCTCATCATTTACCATGGTTATCGGACAAAATGGACACTCTTCTAAAAGTTTTTCTCTATATTTTCCTTGTCCAACTCTAGATTTTATTATGGTCTCCCTTTCAGAAGTTGAAATATTAGAATCTTCTTCAATGGCTTCAATTTCAGTTTTATGTAAAGATTCCAAATTATAATCTATAAATGGTCGAAAATAATAAAGTAAATTGTTTCCATTTTTTAATTTTAAAATAGAAATATAAGAAATATTGGGCAAAGATATTTCTCTGATTAATTCGTACACTTTTGATCTAGAATTTATATAAATTCTTGGAGGTTGAACATCTACTCGATAAATATTAAAGTATAAATACTCTTCTTGTATACTTGAGATCAATTCTAAATGTTTGGCGTATATTGAAGGCATATTTTTTTTATTTCTATATTCTTGATCAGGATGCAAATATTCATTTTTACAATCCATCAAATACTTTAATAAATCCTCCTTTTTGATTAAACATTTCCCCGTAAAGTCTTCAAAAAAATCTAAAGTTGAATTATCCGTTGTTTGTCCAACGTAGAACTTTGCTTCTCCGTGACCTCTTCCAATTTTGTTAGAATCTTTTACAAAACAGTCAGGAATGGTTATCGTTTCCTTTTCATCCATAATTTCGTATTCTATATTATCAATAACTATTTTATTCATTACATTCACCATCCTCAAACATAGACAAATCCAATTGCTTTAATATTTCTATAAAGTTATTGGAAACAATACTATTTCCCGCTTGTTTATACATCTGCGTGTCACTAACTACTATTTTAAACCTATCATCAAATCCCATTAATCTTAAGCATTCTCTAGGAGTTAATTTACGTATTCTATTATCCTTTGAAATATAATTATCAACACCAGCACGATGCATTTTGCCCATAGTAGATAATAATGGTCTAGCAATATCTAAGTCAATTTCAGGTTTTGAATAAAAATTCTTAGTTCCTGGTTTCATTACATATTCTACAACTTTTTCTGATAAATAATATTTCTCATCAATCTTATTAGGACCCTCACAAATAAAATCCCCATGCCAATTAAATTGTTGATTCGCTTTTTCACACAAAGCAATATCACCATTAATTTGTGTATATCTTTTCTGAATATTTTTTTTACTAGTAACAAAAGCTATTCCTTTATCATTTAAATAATATTTTGAATCTGGATTATCTTCAAGTAAATCCCTCATCGATATTTCCAATTTTATTGGTTTAGGAAACTTAAAGTTAATAGAGTGATTTTTAAATCCAACTACAAAAAGTCTCTCCCGATTTTGGGGTATACCATAATCTTTAGAATTCATAATTTGCTTTGTGATTTTATACCCTAACTTTTTAAATTCTTTTTCTATGGTTTTCCATGTTTCTCCGCCATTATGATTTAGTATTCCTTTAACATTTTCGTATATAAACATTTTTGGTTGAATTTCATTAACAAGTCTACAAAATTCAAATATTAAAAGTCCCCTATCATCTTCCAAGCCTTTTCTCTTTCCAACCATCGAGAATGATTGACATGGACTTCCTCCAACAAAAAGATCTACTTTGCCTTGGTAATCTAGGCCATCAAGTAATTTTATATCTAAATGAAAATCTTCTAAAGAAATTTTATAATTCGCCATATAACTTTTTTTTACATAATTTTGCTTGCTACTTTGAGATGCATATAAATGATCAACATATTCTTTTTTTTCTTTCTTAGAATGCATTTTTTTAATATTTTTTAATTCTTCTTTTTCATCATACTTTACTGGTATATCTCCGTTATCGCAAGCAAATACAATTTTGTGTGGAATTTCTAATCTATCTAATGCGTGCTCTATAGAACCTATGCCACTAAAAACAGTTGCTACTCTTATCATTGTCTACCTCCTTACTAAACATTGTATCAT